>JBBRJN010000115.1:0-8466 GCA_038219365.1 Kiritimatiellia bacterium
AAATCTCGTCATTCGTAACACCTTTTTTTGGACTTTATCGTTTGGGTTGGATTCTGCGTATTCCATTTTCTTTGGGCAACAGTCTTCCTACAACGAGTTTATGTAGGTGGCGAGATCATCGACCTCTTTCGGTGTCAGGTCCTTGGTGTTGCCGTGCTTATTGTTCGTGTTGTCGGTGGTGATGACCTCTTTCATGGACACCGCACGCCCGTCGTACATATAAGGGGCCGTGCGCCAGCACTCGATCAGAATGGGCGTCGCGAATTCGCGATCACGCTCGCTGTCTGAACCCAGACCCAGCGCATACTTCTTCTTGTCGCCGTAATAGGGAGGCACGTGGCAACGGGCGCACTCTGCCTTGCCATCGAAAAGCACTTTGCCCCGCAGGGCGGACGCAGTCAGCTTCCCGTCGGACATGAGGTACGGGCTCGGCACGGGCTGCAGCGACTTCAGGTACGCGTTCACGTCCTCCACGCGGTCCGCGCTAACCTCGTGAAACTGAATCATGGTAAAGCCTTTGACCACGGCGACCTCCGCCGAAGCCCGGATGCCCGTGATCATCACCGGCGAGGTCTTGTGCGTGTAGAGCATGCTGCGCGACTGCTTGGGGTTGCCGATGCCGTCGTTCATCAGATCCCAGTTGGTGCCGTCGGAACGGGAGTCGGGGTGACAGCTGGCGCAACTCTGCCACTGCTGATAACAGCACGACGCATCATTGAACGCCATCTCGCCTGCACGGACAGGATCAGCCGGCTTCGGCGTGCCCAGAGGAAACGCGACCGCGGCACCTGGCCCGTCATCCCAGAGTTCAACCACGTTGAGACTGTCCGCGAACCTCATCGCACTGTAGACCTTGCTGCCGCTCACGGCCAACGCGCGCGCCCCCTGCCCTTCCAACGGCACACGCGTCTTGGCACCGTACAAGAAACTGAGATCGTTCACGACCTCTTTCGGATTCTTAGCCGCGCTCAGGCGCTTCATCATTTCTTTGAGGTTGACCACGATCAGCTCATGCGTGCCGGAGGCATTCACGCACAGCCAGTCGTCAGCACCGGCAACCGCGATGCCCCACGGGTTAGCGGCCCCCTTCATGGTGTCATCCAACAGCACGGTGTTCACATACGTACGGCCAACCACGTCGAAGATCGAGACCGCGCTGGTGTTGATCCACCCCCGGTCCAGATGCGTGGTCGGGACCGTGAACCGGCCAATCGTATGTGAGACAAAGAAGTATTTTCCATCGGCGCTCATCGCCGAGCCGCGGACCGCAAATGAACCGGAGGGTAAATCAAGGGTCACAAGCTTCTCAAGCGTCCCGCTCTGATAGACGCAAAGCGATGTGAAGACGTGCTTGAGGTTGGCCGCCATCAACGGCAAATGGTTGACCACCCATAGCGTGCTGCCATCTTTTGAAAGCTTCATCGTGACCGGTTCGCGAATCGCCTTAGCGGAATGCGTGGTTTTACCCGTAGCCAAATCAACCGCCTGCACGTCCATCTGATCGGCACGGGAGAAACGGTTGCAGTAGTAGAGCGTCTTGCCGTCCGCGCTGATCACGGGCGACCCTGGCGTGTGTCCGGCAGGCAGGCTGCGCATGATTTTACCGCTCGTCACATCGATTTCATGCACGGCCCCGTTGAAACTGCCAGCCGTCGCAAAGAGCCTGCTTTCGTCGGGCGACAGAACGAGGTCGGTAATTTTTCCAACCGGATAATGGGCCGTGACTTTCTCGGCGGCCGTATCGAAAACCTGAACGCTGCCCGCGTCCTCACAGGCGACATAAAGCACCTTGCCGCCGCCACCAACCGCGAGCGCGGCGGGCGACAGATAATGGTCCTCTGCTCCCGACGACCCAACGCACAGCGGAGGAAACACGAGCAGGCAAGCCGACAACATGTGAAACAGGCGCAACGTGGCACGGGCAGCTTGCCCGTGATTCATGGGCGAGACGCCCATGCCACACTGACGTTCATGCTGCCCCCGCTGGCCACTAGCATTCACCTGTAGCTCCAATTTTCCGCACTCAACGCTACTCCTCCACGACGACGCGGAAGCCAACATCGAACACGCCTTGCCAGGGAGCGTACCCCAAACGATAGCTGGCCGTCGCACGATAGGGCCGATCAAAAAACGAACCGCCGCGGACCACCTTCTTTTCGTTCTGGCTCAGGGAGTCGCTCTTACCGGCCACATACGGATAACGCACGTAATCGCTGCGCGTCCACTCGGAGACATTGCCGTGCATGTCATAGATCCCCCACGCATTCGGCTGATATTGCTTGGTCCCCGTCACGAGGAACTGCTTGTCATCGAAATCCGAAACTCGCGGAATAAAATCATGGGCTTTATTTCCGACCGCGCCCTTGCTGAAGGTCGGGTTCACGCCGTTCACCGCGTATTTTTCGATCGACTTGTCGGCCAAGTTTGCGTACGGGCTGAAGTCCGAGCCGACGGAACCGAAAGACATCGCCGTGTCGTTGCCGGCGCGGCAGGCCCACTCCCACTGGGCTTCTGTGGGCAGTCGAACCTTCAGTCCAGCCTTCTTGCCGAGCCAAGCGCAAAACGCATTGGCGTCGTTCCAACTCATGCGGACCGAAGGCTGCTCGACATAGTTCGCGTAGTAGCCCAGGCGCACGTGATCTTTCCACTGCTGGTCAAAGACGCTGGCGTTGTGATCCGGCTTGAACGTAAAGAAGGCCGCGTTGTTGATCTCGCCCTCGGAGATCCAGAACGCCTTGTCGATTTTCACGCGGTGCCGGGGTTGCTCCTGTGCCGTCTCATCATCGCTGCCCATCACGAATTCGCCCGCGGGAACGCGCACCAGCGTGACGCTCACTCCGTTGCCGAGATCGACCACACGCTTCGATCCCCCAGCCGCCTGCTTCTGCATTTGCTTGGCGACCTCGGCGCTGAACGGCCAGTTCGCGGCCGAGACCGTAACCGGGGCGTGCAGTTCTTCGCTCTTCTCCTTCGTCACCGTGACGGGATAAGGCGCGGTGGGCGTATACTCCCAGTTGGACTCGACACCGGCGTACTTGGCGCGCAGCTCGGCCGCATGGGCCGCGATGTTCGTGGTCCACGACTCCTTCTTAGCATCGATGGCATAGACAGAAGACCAGCTTCCGTGGAACGGCACATTCAGATCAATCCATGTGTAAAGCCTCCGCCAAGAATCGTCATCCAGCTTGACACCATGATGTCCTTTCTCGAGAAGTTGAACACCCTCTGAGGTGGACGCGTGATATTCGCACGGCATTCCCATCATCCCGCTACTCTCCGGACCCGGCCTGCGGAAATAGCGATGGAAGGCGTGATAAGCATTGCTGTAATGCTCTTCGATTTTTTTGGTGTCAAACATCGCCTTGTTCATGAAGTCGGGCTTCTTGATATCGCTCCCGTCATGACAGCGCACGCAATAAGCGTCCAGAATCGGCTGAATCTCCGTGTCGAACGCAAAGCCCTCGACGCGAGCGCGGTAAAGCGTGATGTCCTGCGGCTTCTTGCCGGACGCAGCGGTCTTGCTGGTCACCGGCGGTTCGGTCGGAGGCTCGTGACAACCAATGCAGGAAAGTTCCTCGCCCGGCATGGCCACCAGCCAACTGCGGAAGAGCTGCAAGGCGCGGCCCTCTTTATCCAACGGCTGGAGGGAAATCGTCGTGTTCGCAGGGATACGGAACATCGCTGAGCCGTCCGGCTCGACCTTCACGGTTCCCAACACCCGCTTGACGTCCCAGCCGCTTTCGACTCCGATGTGGTGATGATTGCCCGTGTTGTAATACCCATAGGCATAGGTGAACACGCGCAGTGAATCGACTGTCCCCACGGGAACCCCTTTCAGACCGGGGCCGCGATAGACGTTCTGGATGTAGCAGACCGCGTATTTATCCTGCACGTTGACGCGCTCAGGAATCACGGGCGGACGCTCGCGTTTTCTCAGAGGATAAGGTTCGACCATGTAGTGGTAATCGCCCATCGTGCTCGGCTGAACCGGAACGAAGTTGTCAAAAGTGTCTACCAGATAGAGCCTCCAGGGGCTTTGAGGCGTCGCCTGCGCGACGGTGAAATAATACTGGGCGCTGATCGGGTAGGGCTGAAGGCACTGCGGATAGACGCCATTCACCAGTTGGTCCAAGTCCAGCGCCATCTCCGGGTAGGGCTCTCGCAATCGGGGATAGCACTTGTTGAAGAAATCGTTGTTCAGTTCGTGATAGTCTTTACCGACCTGCGAAGCCTCTGGCATGTTTTCCTGGATCAGCTTGGTGACCACCGTCTGCAAGTCGGGAAACTGCGTGAGCAACTCCTTGTTAACGGTCGGATAAAGCTGATCGACCGTGACGTGCGTCACCTTCTTGCCATAACCGGGAATGTGCTGCACCACGCCATCCGCATGAGCGAACCCTTTGTTGGTGTCGAAGATCGTCAACTTGCCTGAGCCGCCAACTCCGTGATGACCAGAAACCACGGCCACAAACTTGCCCGACTCGCCGGGCAAGGGCCGCGCATTGAACATCGCGTTCGGCCAAAGGCTCTGGGAACCATAGATCGACCGCTGGTTGGTGCCATCCGGGTTCATGGTCATCATGATGCGCGAGTAGTAATGCATGATGTCGGTGTACTCCCACCGCAGATACATGATCTTGCCGTCTGCCAGAACCGTCGGGTACCAGTCCGCGTCCTGCTCAAAGGTCAACTGCCGCACATTTTCGCCGCCCGGCCCTGTCAAATAAAGGTTGGGCACCGTGCGCGAACCGCCGATGCACGGCACGCCGATCATCGGCGCGGTCGAACTGAAAACGATCTTGTCGTTGGGAAGGTAGATACCCCCGTAGTTGTTGACGTACTCACCCACAATGGTCGATACCTTGCGCAGATTGCTCCCGTCAATACCAACCTCCATCACTTGAAAAACATTTTGATCATCGGTCGTGGTGAAGAGCAGTTTTTGCCCGTCAAAGTGAAGATCGAACTCACCCACATACGCTCCGTCCTTCGGCGCATAGACATCCGTTATTTGACCGGTCCTGAGATTAAAACGCGCGATCTTGTTTTTGTATCCCTTGGGCGAAAGAACATGCGTGCCCAGCCAATTGGCTTTCGTGGCGACCCTGTCCGAGAGCACGACCAGCGTCTCGTCAAAATTAATATACGGGTTGTCCGCAACCAGTGCCTTGTACTTGAGCGTGTTATAGTCGTCGAGCGCTTTCAGGGCCTGCGCGTCACCCGTGCCGATCTTTTCAAGGATCGCTGGCATTTTATCCACAAATTGAACAGCCTGCTTCAAATAATCGCTGCCGTTTTTGTAGGCGCGTGGCTTGGTCTTCAGAATGAATTTGACCGAGCGCACCAGCGCCTCAGGAGGAGAGAGTTGGACGAGCGCCTTCAGCGACTCAGGCTCCTGCTTCGCTGGCTGGCTTTGTGCTCCGGCGACCACCTTCGACCGCTTGCCGGAAGACGCACTGACCACTGCCAGATCCTGTTTCTTGCTGCTGGGCGTACAGACCGTCGCCAAGTCCGCGACTTGGCCGCCCGGAGGCGTGACGTCCGCTTTCAGCGCGTGTCCGCCGTTGTTGTTGAAGTAGAGAAGGTTCACCTGGTGCGGGCCGGCCGAAAGCTCGGCCACATCCGCAACAGTCACCCCCCCGTGAAGACCGTCGTTCATGACGACGACGCGTCCGTCAATGCAAAGTGCGCTCCCGTCATCCGAGGTTAAGACGAACTCGTGCTTGCCAGCGGTCTTGACATTCATCACGCCGGAGAACTGGATATTCCACTGGCTTCCGAACTTTTTGTCCGCCATCGAGTCGATTTTTCCGACAGTCCCGGTGCCGACCTCTTTCCCCTCACCCAACGAGGCGACTGATTTCAGCTTGCCGTCATAAGCAAAGTACGTCATCTCAGCGCACGCGCTGAAAACCGAGAGAACGGAACTGACTACAAAAACAAGACCCCCATTACCGGACATAAAACCTCCGTAAAAATAGACCCTTAATATACGCAAAGCTTTCTATTTTACCTTAACAGGGAGGCCGCAATCAAGACTGGAGCATCGCTATTCCAGTTCCTCAGAAAATGACGAGCTGTCCTCCGGGACGGGCGCAGACCGATTCATCCGAGAGATGCGGCGGGCTGGTTGAGGGCGAACGGGAGCGTCCCCGACGCGTGCTCCGTCCTGCCGCAGTGCGGGCAGTGCCGCTCGCGGAACGACCACAGGCCCGTGCCGTCCACGGCCAACAGGAACCGACCTCCGGAGCGCCACCCGTCCAGCGCCTTCATCCGGATCAGGCGGTGGACGCACTCGGCCAGCACGCGCTCCAGCCCCGCCGGATCCACGCCGCGCAGCGCCTTCTCCAGTGTGTCGAGTGCGGCAGGACGGGCGGCCCGGCCCCGAGGATGTCCGCGAGGGTGCGCCCGAGCGCCCCCGAGTCGCGGAGCATCCCGTTGAAGAGGTTCCGGCTCTTGCTGTGCCCGACAAACATGAGCGTCCCGAGCAGCAGCAGCGTCAGCAGCGGGAACCGCGCCGTCCCGGATTTCCGGCCCTCGTCCACGCGGGCGAACCACGCGCCGAGTTCCGGGAAGAAGTGGCCCAGCGTGTCCGCCAGCGCGTTCGTCAGGCCGGGCGCGGCCGGGCGGGGCTTTTTCGGCCGCCCGCGGAAGCGCGGCGGCTTTTCACGTGGTTGCGCAGCTCGCCCAGCGACGCCCTCGTCACCGACCGTATCAGCCGCTTCAGCTTCCGGTACTCTTTCGTCCAGGCCTCGACGTCCTTCACCCGGTCAAGCGGAACGTACACGGCCTGGGTCTTGCCCTCCACCTTGGAGGTCAGCCGGTGCGCCACATGCTTGAAAGGGGTTGCTCTTCCGCCTCAAGGCGCGACAAATTCATTTTCTGAGAAGCTGTGTCTTCAACGGCCTCAACCGCGCCTCAACTGCCTAGCTGGTTACATGTCCACCTGTTCGTCCGTATCAATAGACGAAGATCTTCTGGGGGGAGATCACGGAATCGGAGGGTGTTGGTTTTCATGGATGCAGAGTCACTCCAGTAACAAATTCTCTAAAATGCACCCCGATTCCTGCACTGCCTCGTACGTGGTTGAGCATGGCGAGAGATAGTGGCGGAATCGAGCTATGCTAGCTTCGATCCATTTCTCTCGTTTGAGGCAATTCAGTAAAGCCGGGTCTTCAACTGTTCTCGTTAGCTGACTAGTGAGTCCATGACTTTGGAGGTACTTGAAATAGCGGCTGAAGTCCTCAAGTGAATAACGAAATCCCCTTCGAGCACACTCGTCGACTTCCTCTACTTCGAGTGCAATCAGAGAGGCCAAATCTGGAAGGGATTCGGTAGACGGTTTTAAATCATAATACCAAAAGGGAAGCCTGTCCCGTAGCGTATCAATTTTGGCAGAGTCTTTAAGTTCCTCGCTCATTGTAGGTTTAGGCATCACCAGTTTGTGAGTTGATGCTGCAATTGTGGACCGACCTGGTTCTTTTCTGCGTGCGACAGAAAGCCAAACGGAACCTGCGCGGGCGTCGTATAGATAATATCGGTTTGTTTTCCACACGGGAGCAATACGGTGCGAGCATTCACTGGATACCTAGTCTTGCCACCGAGCACGATGCTGGTTGGTGAATTACTTGTACTCTGAAAGGAGATCCTCTCAAAATGCTTTTTTGCGACCGAAACAAGCATCAAATCTGGGCGCAAGACCTTGATCAGTTCGTGCCACAGCGGAACGCCGGCGGCCGACAATTCTGCCTGATCGGGGGAACTTAACTTGGACCAAGTAGGTGTCGTTGCTACGGGAGTCATGAGATCCGTATGCAGCGCGGTTCGAATCGCTCCCTTTCGAAAACTTGCACAGAATCCGACAAGTACTTGCTCAAGATTCGCGAACCATCGCATGTAAGGGTCGATTTAAAAATAGGTGTCGTAGGCAGTCAAATCTCCGAAATAGAGAATTGGCACATGCGGCGCAACCTGGACTCCGGTAGGGGCGATAGCTTGGCTGTTTTCGGCGGCGGCGAGCAGTTGCTGCATGTTTATGACGCCTCGTATTCTGCGACAGAAATAGCAAAGCGCGTCTCGACGCGTGAGTTGCTATGCGACAGCCTTCGCATTGTCTAGCGACTCGTTACGCTCGACTGCGGTCGCGTAGCAGAGGAAGCGCCCATGTTTGCTATGCGACCAACCCACCGACCAACCAGCCACCATTCAAACTACGTCAGAACAGTACCACACCTGTTGATTGACGAATCTTCAATCCAATTCACTAGCATCCCATAGGGTTAGCCGGCGTTGCTGGACACAGAAACGCCCGTGGCAGGCGTCCAACGCTGAACTCCGAACGTCCAACGCCGAAGGAAACTTCAACGTTCAGAATTCGACGTTCGATCTGACGGCGGGCGTGGACGTCCCGCCGTACGGGCATGGACCGGGCGCCGGTCCGGATCGGTCCCCGCAAGTACGGGCGGC
>JBBRJN010000116.1:0-8428 GCA_038219365.1 Kiritimatiellia bacterium
GAGCTCGGGGTTTATCCACTCCGGGCGGAAAAAACGCTCCACCAAAACGTCTTCATGAGCCTGCCGCGTGCGGTCAGCAGTGGTTGTTTCCCGGTGCTGAGCGGTCAGCGCTTTTGTGGACAGTCCGAGGATGCGGCGCTGTGCCCAGTCATCGAGCAGGCGATGTTCGAAAAGGACATCCTCGCCGCGCCGCTGGCAGGGTATCTCGTCGCGCTGTACCAAGTGAAACAGCTCCCGTTCGGGTATCCGTATGTGCCGCGCGGCCTGTTGGAGTGAAAGTATTTTGTGTGGCATACTGCGCCTTGAAAAAAGGGCCTGTCAACGATAAGCCCGTGTGATTTCACAAGAATAGCGCATTCGGACACCTGTGTCAAAGCGAGGAAGGTTCAGATCGGCTCAACGGAGAGCGCGCTGATTGAGGTGCGGTTGTGGAGATGGGTGATGGCCAGGGCGAGTCCGTCGGCCGCGTCGTTCTGAGGCTCCTCGTGCAGGGCCAGCAGCGTTTTGACCATCTTCTGGACCTGCGCCTTCTCGGCTGCGCCGTTGCCGGCCACGGCCATCTTGACGCGGCGGGGTGCGTATTCGTAAACCGGGAGCTCGAGGCGCGCGCATTGGGCGATGAGCACGCCCCGCGCGTGTGAGAGGATCAGCATGGTTTGAACATTTTTCGCGAAGAAAATGCCCTCGATGGCGACCGCTTCGGGATGGTGCGTTTCAATCAGCTTCGTGATCTCGTCCTGCAGATGGACGAGGCAGGCGGAGAGGGGACGGCCCGGCGGGTTTTTGATGATGCCGTAATAGACGGGGGTCATGCGCGAACCCGCGGCGTCGAGGATGCCGATCCCGGTGGAGCGCAGCGAGGTGTCCACACCCATGACGCGGATGGCGGTGGAGACGATCCGTTGGATCATAGTGCAGCTCCGATTATGTGTTTGAGTTACGTCCGCATGTCCATGCCGATTGTCGGCATCATGCTTGCATGGGCTTTACTTCGAGTCATCTGTTTGTCATCATTCTACCCATAATCGCACGAGCAGAGCAAGGATGAGTTGGGAGTTGGGTGCGGTTGTGTAAACACGGTGCTGTTTTCGCTTTGCGCTGCCAGTTTTCGCCCACCTATTCCTTCCAGCATTGTGCAGATAACCGAGGCAACCGGGATGCGTCGGATTCGTGAACAGGGCGATCACCCGGTTCTGTGTGTGGCGTTCGGAGCGCCAGCATGCGTGGCTCATCCTTCTCCCAGATCGGCAGTCCGCGCAAACGCAGGAGGTCTTTGTAGTCCTCCAACAGCTCGCCCAAGCTGGCACGGGCGACGTTGGTGAGGTGGATCTCGGTTTGTTTGGAGGTGGCCGACGCCAGGCTGCCTTCGATGATGTTCTGCTTGCCAGAGCGGGCCGACTGCTCCATCTGGTCACGGGTACGCGAACCGCGCCGTACCCATTTTTCAGACAGATAGTAGGTGGCTAAAAAGATAATGAGGGCTTTTTTATAGCTGTGGAGATTCTCATAGCCGCCGTGCGGCGGAATAAACCCTGGGCTCATACGACACCTCCCTGCGTGGGATGGGGCGGATGAGGCGGATTTGAGTTCTTTCCGGCGGGCGGCGACGCTGGCTTTGGTGAGTTTGTCCTTGTCGTTCTTGGCGTCTTCCAGCAAGCCGCCTTCACCGCCGTGCTCCTCGGCCAGTTCTTCGATCTGCTGCTGGAACGCGGCGATGTCGGCCTGCCGGGTGAAGGTGTCCATGATGCGGTGGAGGTCCTGCTCGCCGTCCTTGAACTTGGGGTCGAACAGGGTGTTGCCCGAGAGGATGTTCGCCGTCGGGAAATCGTGCAGGATCATGTTCATGCGGGCGACGCGCGAGTTGGCATCGATGAGCGGCTGGATGATCTGGGTGTTGATCTTGTTGCCGATGTCGCTGTCGCCTTTGAGGGCGATCCTGTCCTTGAAGCCGGCACCCTTGGGGATCGTGACAGGCGGGGCGAAGTCATCGGAATCGCCGTATTTGTTGGAGAGGTACTTGATGAACAGCATGAACAGGACATAGTCCTTGTACTGGCTGGCGTCCATGCCGCCGCGGAGTTCATTGCAGGAGGCCCAGAGAGAGGAGTAGAGGTCGGATTTTTTGAGAGCCAGCGGGAGTCAATCCTTCGTTGCGTCAAACATCAACTGAGCCGTGCAAGAGACAGGGAGGCGATACAGGGTCATCTTGCATTGACAACTTACCACCGCAGGTGAGGGGAGTGCCCGTATAAAACGAAGAAGCCCGCGACGGGTGTCGCGGGCTTCATTCGGGTTTAACCGTTTTGTTTTTTCTGGTCCAGGTCGCGCATGGCTTCGCGGCGGCTGAGCTTGATGCGGCCGCGGTCATCGACGCCGATGCACTTGACCATCATCTTGTCGCCTACCTTGCAGACATCCTCGACAGCGCCGATCCGGCGGTCCGCGAGTTCGCTGATGTGGCAGAGGCCGTCCTTGCCGGGCATGATCTCGACGAAGCAGCCGAACTCCTTGATGCCGGTGACGGTGCCTTCGTAAAGCTTGCCCTCTTCGGCTTCGGCCGTGAGCGCCGAGACCTCGTTCTGGGCGATGGCCAGCGCCTCTGCGTTGTTGGCGAAGATGCTGACCGAGCCGTCGTCCTGGATGTCGATCTGGGCGCCGGAGATCTCGCACACGCGGCGGATGTTGGAGCCGCCGGGGCCGATCAGCGCACCGATCTTGTCCACCGGGATCATCATGACGGTGATGCGCGGCGCGAAGGCGGAGAGCTCCGCGCGCGCAGCGGGCATGGCCGACTCCATGAAGTCGAGGATATGGAAACGACCCTGCTTCGCGCGGACCAAGGCGGACTCAACCACGTCCCACGTCAGGCCGCGCAGCTTCAGGTCGACCTGGAAGCCGGTGATGCCCTTGCGGGTGCCGGCCACCTTGAAGTCCATGTCGCCGCAGTGGTCTTCGGAGCCGAGGATGTCGGTGACCAGAATCTTCTGGCTCTCGTCCTTGTTTGTGAACAGGCCGACCGAGACGCCCGCGACCGGGGCCTTGATCGGGATGCCCGCGTCCATCATCGCCAGCGAGCCGGCGCAGATGGAGGCCATGGAGGAGGAGCCGTTCGAGCCCATGATGTCGGAGACCAAGCGGATGCTGTAGGGGTAGTCTTGCGGAATCACCCGCGCGAGCGAACGCTCGGCGAGGGCGCCGTGGCCGATCTCGCGGCGGCCGGTGGCTCCGAGCCTGCCGACTTCGCCGACGCTGTAGGGCGGGAAGTTGTAGTGCAGGAAGAAGGACTTGCTGGTTTCGCCGCCGGTGATGGCGTCGAGCTCCTGCGCATCCTTCTTGGTGCCGAGGGTGACCGAACCCAGGGCGGACGTCTCGCCGCGCTCAAAGAGGGCCGAGCCGTGAGCGCGCGGCATCACGCCGACCTGCGCGTAGAGCTTGCGGATGTCTTCCGCGCCGCGGCCATCGATGCGCTTGCCATCCTCGAGGATGTTCTTGCGCACGGTGTCGATTTCCATCGTGTCGAAAAGCGTCACGAAGGTGGCTGCGGTGACTTCCGTCGGCCACTTTTCAAGGGTCTTGGCCAGCAGGTCAGCCTTGATGGCCTTGACCGCATTGTGGCGCTCCATCTTGTCGGCGATCAGCAGCGCCTTGCGCAGGGCGTCACCGCCGTTCGCATAGAGAAACGCCATCTTCTCGGCGTTGGGTGCCGTGTCTTCGACGACTTTGGCTGGCTTGCCGATCAGCTTGCGCAGCTCGTGCTGAGCGTCGACGAGCTTGACGACCTCGACGTGCGCGAGTTTCATCGCTGCAAGGAAGTCCTCTTCGGAGATCTCGGCGGCACCGCCTTCCATCATCAGGAAGCGCTCGCGTGTGCCGGCGTAGATCAGGTCGAGGGTGCTCTCTTTGCGCTGCGTATGGGTCGGGTTTATGATGAACTCGCCGTTGACGCGGCCGACGCGCACGCAGCCGATCGGGCCCATAAAGGGAACGTCGGAGATGTGCAGGGCGGCTGAAGCGGCGTTGACGGCCAAGACGTCGGTCTCGTTCTCGCAGTCGGCCGAGAGAACCATGCAGTTGACCTGGACGTCGTTGATGTAGCCATCAGGAAAGAGCGGACGGATGGGGCGGTCGATGATGCGGGCGGTCAGGATTTCCTTTTCGCTCGGGCGCGACTCGCGCTTGAAAAATCCACCGGGGAAACGCCCGGCGGCATAATACTTTTCACGGTATTCTACCTGCAACGGGAAAAAGTCAATGCCTTCACGAGGCTTGTCGGTGTTGGTCACGCCGGAAAAAACCATGGAGTCGCCCATGCGGCACACGGTGGCACCCGCGGCCTGACGTGCGAGGAGCCCCGTCTCAATAGTGATCTGGGTCCCGCCAACGTTGACGGAAACCGAGGTTGTGTCTTGCATTCTGCTCTACCTTTCGGCGGACAAGGACCGGAAAGCGCTAGGCCAGGAAAGATGGCTCACTCATAAGAGTGCAGGGGTCCGCGAAAAGGTCTCCACCAACATGAAGATAACGGGGTCACGTGACAAGGGCCACGTGACCGGTCATCTGCACGTTTAACGGCGGAGGCTGAGATCCTTGATGATCTTCTGGTAAATGGCCTCGTCCTCGCGCTTGAGATAATCAAGCAGGCTACGGCGGGTATTTACCTTGCGGATCAAGCCGTAACGGGAGCTGTGATCCTTCTTGTTGACCTTGAGATGCTCGGTGAGCAGCTCGATCTCTTTGGTAAGAACGGCGATCTGAACTTCGCTCGAACCGGAGTCACGGTCGTGACGTTGGAATTGCTTCCGAATAGCTGTTTTATCGATCTGGCTCATAGTCTGCTTAGCGGTCCTTGTTCCGCGATTTCTTTTCTTTTGTTAACTTTCCGGCGCACACTATAGATAATACCCCCGCTTGCTGTAAAGCGAAATCGGGCCGGAAAGGCCAGATAGACCCGCAGCGGGGATTGTCTCCTAAGACGCACCGCAGGAAGGGCAAAAACTATAAAGGAACCGCCCGAGAAAGTCAAGGGGGGACGAGCATTTAGCAAAAAAAGTTCCTTGGGTGCTTTCTTGACGGAAGAAGGGTGTGAACGTATACTAATTAACCTGTTTTTAGAAGAGTCTCTTAAAGGCTTAAAGCTAGGATTGTATTATGGCAGGCGAAAAAACGGATCAGTCAGCCCAGCAGGCGCAGAATTTTTATAACAAAGGCGTCGCGGCTTTCGAGCGCGGCAATCTGGATATCGCGATTGACCTCCTGATGCAGTGTGTGACACTCGCTCCGGGGTTTTCGCGGGCCCGCAAGTTTCTGCGCGCCTCGCAAATCGCTAAGTTCAAGAAAGAGAAGAAAAGCAGGATCGCCACGCAGATGCAGGATTTCAGCGCGATGCTGATGCGCATGAAGATCGCCGGACTGCTGAAGGCCGGTAAGAATGAGATGGCCTTGCTCGAGTGCGAAAAACTGCTCGTCATGAACCCGTTGCAGTCACAGAATGTGGAGCTTGCCGTCCAAGTGGCGGATGCCTCCGGGCATCCTGACGCGGCGTTGTTCACGGTCGAGGCGGCCTATGAGAATAATCCCGACGACATGTTGCTTTTGCGCCGGGTGGCGGACTATTACATGGCCGTGGGCGACTATGCGAAGGCCCGCGATGCCTACATCAAACTGAACGCGTTCCTGCCGAACGACCAGACTATTTTCAAGCAGCTCAAGGATGCCGAGGCGCGCGTGACCATGGCCGCCGGATGGGAAGAGAACGCCGGCCAGAAGGACGGGTACCGTAAGCTGATCGCCGACAAGGACCAGGCCAAGAAGCTAGATATGCAGGCCAAGTCCGTGGTGGCCGGCTCCGATGCCGACGCGCTGATCGAAGATGCGCGCGCCCGCATTGCGAAAGAGCCCAACAACCTCAACCTCTACCGTGCCTTGGCGCGGCTGCTCACGCAGAACAAACGCTTCGACGAGGCGGTGGAGGCGTTGGAGTCAGCCCGTAAAATGAATGCGGCGGACCCCGAACTCGACCGCGCGATCTCGACAACCAAGATCTCGGCTTTCGAGTCGCGCATGGAGGCGCTTAAGGTGGCCGGTGATGTGGCGGGTGCAACGGCGCTGGAGACGGAGATGAACCAGTTCGTGTTCGACGACCTGAGTTCACGCGTGCAGCGCTATCCGAACGATCTCAAATTGCGCTACGAGCTGGGGCTGCAATATTTCAAATACGAATACTACGACGATGCGATCGGACAGTTGCAGCTCGCGCAGCGCAGCCCCAAGGAGCGCGTCGAGGCCTTGTACTATCTGGCCATGTGTTTTGCCAAGAAGGGGCAGCGCGACATGGCCGTGATGCAGCTTGAAACCGCTAACGAGCAGTTGCAGATCATGGATGAGCTGAAAAAGAAGGTCGTTTACAAGCTGGGCGAAATGGCCGAAGAGGCGGGTGACATCGAGAAAGCCTTCACCTACTACAAAGACGTGTACGGAGCGGATATCGGCTTCGAGGAGATCGGTGCGCGCATGGAGCGCATTTACAAGCTGCGCCAGTCCCAACAAGGGTAACCGCGGCTCGGCAGAGTTTCGTCCTCCAGGGTTCAGGCGGATTTTTTGGAGGGCGAGCGTCCCCGCGAGCCGCGGGGTTGAGTCTCACCAGGGAGAGGGAGATGCGATGCCCAGTAAGCGGGCTGCATTGCCCCCGAGGATCGCTTCCTCCTGCTGTTTCTTGAGGTCTGCCGCACGCACGAAACCGACACCCTTTTCAAAGCTCAGCCACGGCCAGTCCGTGGCAAAGAGCAGCTTGTCGGCGGGGTGTTCGCGCAGAAGCCGCTTGACCGTCTCCTCCTCGAAATACGGTTCCAGCACCGCGGTGTCCAGATAAGCCTCTTTGCCGAGGAGCTGCTCGCTTGCGCCTCCCCACTGCCGCCAGCCGCCGAGATGGGCCGCGATGAAACGTAGCCCCGGCACCTCTTTCAGCACACGCGCCACGCGCTCGGGGCCGCAGACCGGTTCAAACGGGAACCCGATGTCGAAGCCGCAGTGGCATTGCACCACGAGGTTGTTGTCGCGGCAACAGCGGAAATACTCCAGCAACTCCGGCGCATCCAGCACGCACGACTGATAGTAAGGGTGTAACTTGATGCCGCGGAGACCGCTTTCGGCAACCTGTGTGAGATGCTGGAACCGAAACTCATCCAGGGGGTGCACCGAAGCGAAGGGGATCAGGTGACGGGCAGCTGCTTCTCCGCGCTCCCCGTCACGGATGGCTATCGCCTCTGCGAGGATGCCCTCAAATTGCGAGGGCTTCGTGGCGACGGGACAGACGACGGCATAATCAACGCGACCGCAGCGCATGGCGTCGAGCAGGCCGGTGATTGTCCCGTCCCCGGCAGGCGCGATGAAGTTGCCGGTTTTCTCGACCAGTTTCTTCAGCGCGCGTGCGGCGAGGTCGTCAGGAAAAGTATGGACATGGACATCGATCAGCATAGGGGCTCCGTTTCTAACCAGTGAATCGGGGTAGTGTAATGCGGCATCCGCGTGGATTCGAGTAAATAAAGGCGGCCGCTCCGATTGCTTCGGGGAAACGGGTGGGAAACGCGGTGCTTGTGTTTGCCGCCGGGGCTGTGTAACATGGCTCTATGGTGCGGCCCGTAAAGGGCGCGTTCTGTCTTAGCAAACTTCAAGAGGGGGCGATGATGACTCGGTCAAACGTGTGGCTTTCGGTGGCGGCATTGGGTATGGCGCAGGCGTGTCTCGCGGCGGAGGGCCTTGACAAGGGCCGCGTGACGTGCCGCATGGAGGACGTGCGGCTCTCCGGGTATCTCGGCGCAAAGCAGGATGCCTGCTTCGCGAACAACGTCAAGATGATCGACGGTTCGTATCTGGCCGGAATCTTCCAGAAGCACGAGGGAACCAGCGACTGGCGCACGGAGTTCTGGGGCAAGTGGATGCATTGCTGCGTGCCGGTCTATCGCTACACGCATGACGAAGCGCTCAAGGCGAACATCGACGCGTCGGTCAAACTGATGCTCGCGGCGCAGCGCGCGGACGGCTATATCGGCAACTACAAGGATGAGTGCCACCTGCAGAGCTGGGACATCTGGGGCCGCAAGTACACGATGCTGGGCCTGATGCACGACTATGATCTCAATGGCGACACGAATGTGCTCGCCGCCGCCTGCCGCGTGGCGGATCAGCTCATGACCGAGGTCGGCCCCGGCGCTCCCGGCAAGATCCAGCTCGTGGGCATGCACCACGGCATGGCGAGCTGTTCGGTGCTCGAACCGGTCGTGTGGCTTTACAAGCGCACGCAAAATAAGAAATACCTCGACTTCGCGAAACACATTGCCGCGGCCATGGAGGATTTCGAGGACAGCCCGAAGCTGGTGAGCAAGGCCTTGTCGGGCGTTCCCGTTGCTGAGCGCTTCCCGCATCCCGACCC
>JBBRJN010000117.1:0-8399 GCA_038219365.1 Kiritimatiellia bacterium
TGGCCCCGGCGAGTCCCAACTCAAAGGCACCTCCGGCCACGAGGAGATCGAGATCGGCCTCTGCAAGCTCTACCGCGTCACCGGCGAGAAGCGCTACCTCGACCTCGCCAAGTTCTTCATCGACATGCGCGGACGCAAAGACCTGCGCAAGCTCTACGGCGCTTACAACCAAGACCACATCCCGGTGATCGAGCAGACCGAGGCCGTGGGTCACGCGGTCCGCGCAGGGTACCTCTATGCGGGCATGGCCGATGTCGCGGCCCTGACCGGCGACACATCCTACATCAACGCCATCGACAAGCTCTGGGAAAACGTGGTTTCCAAGAAGCTGCACCTCAACGGCGGTATTGGCGCTCGCCACGCGGGCGAGGCCTTCGGCGACAACTACGAGCTACCCAACGAGAGCGCCTATCTGGAGACCTGCGCCGCCATCGCCAACGCCCTTTGGAACCAGCGCATGTTCCTGCTCCACGGCGACGCCAAGTACATCGACGTGCTTGAGCGCATCCTCTACAACGGCTTCCTCTCTGGCATCGCGATCCAAGGTGACGAGTTCTTCTATCCGAACCCGCTCGCCAGCAGCGGAGGTTACAAGCGTTCCAAGTGGTTCGGCTGTTCCTGCTGCCCCGTCAACATCGTGCGCTTCATCCCGCAGTTTGGCCAGTTCGCCTACGCCCAGCGCGACGCCGCGGTCTATGTGAACCTCTTCATCGCGAGCGAAGCCAAGATCAAGACTCCCGCCGGCGAGGTGACGCTCACGCAGAAGACCGCCTACCCGTGGACGGGCGACGTGCGGATCGAGATCGTCCCCTCAAAAGATGGAACCCCCTTCTCTCTCAAAGTCCGCGTGCACGGCTGGGCGATCGGCAAGCCCGTCCCTTCCGACCTCTATACGCAGACCACCCCCGGCTCGCTCAAGGATGTCGTCATCGCGGTCAACGGCCAGCCCGTGCCGCTCACGCTCGACAAGGGCTACGCCACCATCGACCGCGCCTGGAGCAAGGGCGACGCGGTGACGCTCGCCTTCGCCATGCCTGTGCGCCGCATCCGTGCCAATCCCGCAGTCAAGGACGACCTCGGACGCCTTGCCGTGGAGCGTGGCCCGCTGGTCTACTGCGCCGAGTCCGCTGACAACGCGGGCCATGCGCTCAACCTCGTGCTCCCTGCTGACGCGGCCTTCGACGAGACGCCGAACGAGATCCTCGGCCATACCATGGTCGCGCTCAAAGCCCCGGCCCGGGCAGTCACTGCCGACCTGCGAGGCAACCGTTCCGAGCGGCAACAAGTCGCCACGCTCATCCCCTACTTCGCCTGGTGCCACCGCGGCGCTGAGGAAATGCAGGTCTGGTTCCCGACCTCGAAAGAGAATGCCACGCCGCGCTCGAACATCGCCACAACCGCGTCGCACTGCGGGGAACTCGACTCCCTTACTGCGGTCAACGACGGCGTGTTGCCGAAGGGTTCCGGCGACCACGAGGTCAAGCGCATGACCTGGTGGCCGAACAAAGGCACATCCGAGTGGCTCCAGTATGCCTTCGCCGTGCCGGAGACCATCAAGGGCTGCGCGGTCTACTGGTTCGATGACACCGGCAAAGGCTCCTGCCGAATCCCCACCGCATGGAAGATCCAATCGCTGGACCCAAGCGGCCAGTGGATCGACGTTCCCGTTTCAGGGGCCTATCCGGTTGCAAAAGATAGGCTCTGCGAGGTCGTCTTCGCCAAACCGGTCACCACACGCACGCTGCGTCTCTCCGTTCAACTCCAGCCTAACGTCTCCGGCGGCGTCCTCGAGTGGAAGCTCCTTGCGGACTAAGCGTGCTCAGCAATTCTAATTATGGCGGGACGTGCGCTGTGGGAAGGCCCTCACGGGTGCTACAAACGGAAACGCCGGGCTTTCTCCTGTTCGTAGTGGTGCCGTGAGGCGCTTCTTAGCATAATTGGAATTGCTGCTGCGCCATGCTTGACGCTAGCGGCGGCTACTGATAACTTCAGCCTTCCTGATCTCGACCGGGAAATGGCGACGCTTCCCGGAAAATGACTTGGCACAGTTCTGTCCGCAGATTGTGCAGATTGTGATTCGAGTGTTCTGATGACTCGTCCCTCTGTTCGGTGATGCGATTGAACCACACAGGAGAGGGTTCAAGCAGAGACCCGAAGACGCAGAGGGGGGAAGCCCTTTTTCTCTTCTCTCCTCATCTTATCTCCGGGTCTCCGGGTCTTGGCGTGGGACATCCAATCGGGCCATGCAGCTACGCATTTTGCAGCTTCGCGTGTAACGCGCACATGGGGCAAACGCGGACCGGCAGACGGCTTGGAGAGAAGCCGTCCCCCGCTTGGTCTCACATCTTGCTACCAGACGCTCTAAAGAAAGTACGGCTTGGCATAAGTGACGTGCGGATCATCGGACTCCGCGCTTCGCTTTCCGGCTTACTGGATCGTGATAAGGATGCCGGAGACATAGGCGAGCCGTATGGATGTGGGCCCGTAGATGAGCCGCCACGGGCCGGTCATCGCGACGTTCTCGAATGCTCCCGTGACGCCACCTGCCGCCGAAACCAGCGTATAGGAGGGGACAGACGGCCTACCCACCGGAAGGTTGAGGACAAGCGCCAATTGCGACACATCCAGTGTCCCGCCAACCACCAAGCTGTCGCAGGTGCCATTCGCCGCGATGTTCAAGGTCAGGGTTCCCGTCAGACTCGGCGCTCCGGGAAGTTGCAGAAGGCCCGTCGGTGAGACCAAGCCCGTCACGGTCAACGCGCCGTTTGAAACAGAGCCGCCACCCGACACCGATGCTATCGTGACGGCACCGCCGCCGAGATCCAGCATGGCGCCAGCGGCGACGGATACTTCTCCGCTCTGCGGGATGATGGCTCCGTTTCCGGCCGGCGGGAACCACTTCGCCATGAGCCCGATCTCCACGGACTGCCTTTCATTATCGGTCAACTTGCGATCATACGCCAGAATCTCCGCCACATCGCCCCGGTAGTAACGACCCGTATATTGCGACGAGAACCAATAGTCACCGATCGCAGGCTTGAAATCCGCCCAAGGCGTGCCGCGGACAGAGGTGAGCAGATAGGGCTGGCCGACGGTGGCCGTGCTGTTGGAAATGACCCCGTTGAGATACACGATACCGCCCGCACCTGCGTAATGGAAGTCATTGGCGTTACCTGGGTAATACCACGAGGTCCCTCCGATGCGGAGTCCGGAGTCCTCCAAGTTCCTGCCCCAAAGACCGCCGTTATCGTTGCTGCTATCGCGAAGCATGTTCACAGCGAAAACCGTCTGCGCGTTTGTCACGGACGAGCCGATCATCCGCCCGCGTACACCACCCACGCCGAAGCGAAGACCGCCTCGCCCGTTGAACAGCGTACGGTCGTAAACCGGGCAGTTGGTGTCGCTGGGTGTCGAGAAGGTGTACCCGCGCCCCTCCGCATCCGCCCAGACGGTCACATTCGAACCGTCCGCCAAGGTGGTGAACGTGTTGGTCCGGGAAGCGTCAAGACGATACACGAGCCCCGTGACCGAAGGTATCCCCGTGGCAAGCCTGAGCGTTCCAGCCGCAATCGCTGTGAGCCCCGCATACGTGTTCGGCCCTGCAAGCGTGACGCTTCCGTTCCCGATTTTTGTTATGGCCACGTTCCCTGAGATGGTGCCCGTATAGAAACTGTCAGCATCAAGCCCGCCCACTGACAAAACGGAGCGGATCGGGTTCCGGTTTCCGACGTTACCTGACCCTGTGAGCGCAGCGAGCTGGGCTGAGACGCCCCCCAATTCGACGGCCGCGCCGCTGCGCACGGTGAGAACCGTGTTGGAGGGGATCACCGAAATTCCAAACTGTGGGGCGGAGACCGTGCCAAGCCATTTCGCCATCAAATAGCTCTCGACAGCCTGCCGCTCCGGGTCATCGAGCCGCCGGTCGTAGACGAGCATTTCGGCGATATCGCCCCTGAAGTGGCGGCGGTATTGGGAGTAGGAGCCGATCGCTGTAGTCCAAGTCTGAGCCGAACCGCTGATGGCTGTTACGACCAGTGGCTGACCAGCGGTGAAACCGGTTCCCGCGGCACCGTTGGAGTAAGCCCAGCCGCCCGACGCGAAGTCGTTCCCATTGCCGCACTGTTGCACGGCTGAGGCCTGCAGCCGGATACCGTAGTCTTCTCCGGTTTTTCCCCACAGGCCACCGAGATTGTTATTGGCCGCCGGATTCATGACAATGAAAACGGATTGCGCTCGGCAGGAACGGTTGGCTGTCATGCGGCGGCTGATATCTTCGTCGCGGTTGAAGCGGAGCCCGCCTCGCCCGCTGAACAGGGACGCATCATAAACGGGGCATTTTTCAGCCGTGTTGGTCGAGAAGAGGAAGCCAGAGCCGTTGGCGTCGGCCCACGCGACGACATTCGAACCGTCGGCGAACTGGAGCGTGGAAAGCGCGTTCGAAGAGGCGTCGAGCCGGTAGACCAAGCCGTCCGTCAGACGCGAGGCCAGCGACAGTGTGCCGGCCTCGACCGAGGTGTCGCCGGTGTACGAGTTGGTTCCGCTGAGGACGAGTACGCCGGCGCTGATCTTGCGGAGGCCGCCGTCCTTTGACGCGCCTGCGTCGTCGTGAGAGAGCGCCGTGGAGACGGCTTGCGTCGAGCCGGAAACGGAATCGAAGATCACGCCGCCCGTCGAAACCTTGACTTGAGGCACGTTGTAGAATTGCCCGATGCTGGCGAATCCGGCCTTGCTGCGCAGCGTGCCGCCGTTGACGGTGACCGAGGGTGCGTTTGACGATGCCTCTGCCACAAGGGCGTCCAGTTCCAACACGCCGTTGCTGTTGACTTGGATATTGGCGGACCCGGCCCCGGCGAAGGCCCGCACCTGAGAGGCGTAAACCGCTGCCGAACCGGAGGTGCCTCCGATTACGAGCGAGGAGGCGGCTCCGTCCATGCCCAGGTTCACAATCGCGGGGCCGACGGACGAGTTAACCGTCAGTGCGCCGTACGGCAGGTTCAGGGCACCTGCGTTTCCGGGCGAACGGCCGACGACGAGAGGGGTCTTGGTGTCGAGCCGCGCGTTGATATCCGCGAGCGAAACCATGCCGCTGACGATGTCCAGAGAACTGAGCAAGCTTGGCGCAACCGTGTTGGTCACGGCCACGGTGCCGGACAGAATCCGGACAGCCTTGGACGATGCGCCGACCACGCCATTGGACCAGTTGGCCGCGTCGTTCCAGTTGCCAGAACCGCCGGTCCAGACCGAACTGGCCGCCGAATTATAGCTCAGGGCCTCCACAAGGAAGTTGTTGAGCACGTCTTGGTCGGAGAGCATGCCCGTGTGGATACGAACGCGCGACAGGGCTCCTGAAAAGAAGTTCGTGTAAAACGATGTGTTGTATTTCTTTGTGGCACCCAGCGCGAGGGGAATGCCGGGCTGGATGGGATCCGAGCACCAAGAAAATGAAACGGCATTACCGTCCACAAAGACCTTTTCCTGTTTAAGGGAGTTCCGGACGACGGCGAGGTGGTGCCACACGCCTGCGGCCGGGGTGACATAGCCGAAGCCGACCGTCCCGTTTTGATTGTCGACCGCCGTTCCTCCGACATCGTACCGAAACATCAGGCGGGAGCCTTCATATATGTTGGCGGCACTGTCCTCCGTCCACGAGAGGTAGACCGACTTGGCGGCGGGGATCGAAGCGACCCAGACCCAGGCCTCCATCGACCACTCGCTAACCCCTGTCAGCGAAGTCGGCGTAGCGACGGCGTTCGTCAACGTATTTTGCGCGGAACCGTTGAAAAGCACGGCTTTCTTCCCGAGAAGACTATTGGTAAAGCTCACGCCAGCATTGTTCGTTATCGCCACAAACGAGCCGCCCAGGGTTCCTGCGTTCGCCCACTGCGCGATGGCGTCACCATCCGCTGCGATCAACGCGTCTGCGGAAAGATCGACCACCAGCGTCCCCGCCGTCCGCAAGTCTTGCGCCCTCCCTGCGAACACAAACGCCAAAACCAAGGCCATACCCAGCATGCTTTTTTTCATATCGCTCGCACTCCTTTGCGTAAACGGGGACGAATCACTTAACAAGGGTGTTAAATCACGAAAATTTTAATACCTAATCAGGGTTATTATGCAGTGGAAAGGTGGAGATGGTCAATCCGATTCGCCTCATTTTTCGGCCTATTTTTCGGCACGACGGCCTACTTAACCATCATCACGCACGCCGTTGGCATGCGCGGCGCGACAAAGATATCGTCAACCCCCAGCGCTTGCGCGTCTGAGGTGCTGGTGCCGTCCGTGACCGCGTATTGCCACGCTAAATAAAAGACCTCCCCTGCCGCCACCGGCGAACTGAAAACCACCTGACGTTCAACGGCCACAGATGCCCCTGGCCGCATGTCCAGCGCCGGCCCACTGGTGTCGGCGTCAGCCGCAAACGATGTCGGCTCGCCGACCGCAGACCAGGTCTCACCGTCTTTGGCGACCAGCAGGCGAACCGAGCAACCGGTCAAACCGTTACGGTATTTCTCCACCGCATAACGGATGGTCCACCGGCACACCGGCATCCCCGTTACATTGCTGAACTTGGCGAACACGGTCACGCTCTTGGCCGTGTTGGAAATAGATAAACCGCCGACTCCCTGATCGAACGCTCCAGAAGAGGAAAAATTATAACTGCCGGATGCCGTGAAGTTGCTGGCCACATTGGCTTGAAGTGTCCGTTGTGCTGCGCTCGCATAGGGGCCGCTCACGCGCGGCGCGTCGTCCCGCGATTCGATCTTCCAAAACACCGGGAGTTCCGCATTCGCCTCCGGCCCCATGTCATCGAAATTCTCCGCCACTCCCGCACGCCCCACCCGGATCGCCTCTGGCGCAGCCCCCGCAGCCCAGGTCACCGTCAAATCATCGATGCCGAACGCATGATCGTTACCGGCATCATCCGGGTCGCTCCAGCGTAGCAGCACAACCTGTCCTGGCGCGACCGGACGTGCGAGCGCAGAGGAACGATACGACGACGTATAGACCGCCCCGGCAGACTGAGCCGCATTTGTCACAAGTGGCGAATCGTAACAAAGCATGCCCATGCGGCACCATATCCCCTGATTCAGCGGCAGCACGCGGTTCGTGATGCAATAGTCAAACGTCAGTGAGTTTGTCGCAACGTTAGCCGCACGCCACTGCTCGGCCGTGAACCCCACCGTCAGGTTCGTGAGGGCCTGCCCGGTCTCATTGGTGAAGGCGACACCATAACGATAGGTTGTGCCGCTTCCAGCCAACGAGCCCAGCGACCGGTCCAGACTTCCTGCGGCTCCAAAAGAATAGAGATCACCAGAGGTCGCTGTTCCCGGCCCCGCCCGATATGTCGTAACGGCCGTAGCACTCGCATAGGCGTACCAGGCCTCAAAGGGTGAGGCCGCGTTATCCCACAGAACGTCGGTGCCATTCGTTGCCAAGGTGTTGAAATCCTGCGTGTACGTGCCCGTTGCCGTGCGCATGCGAATCGCGCTTACCTGGGTCCTCAACACACTGACCGCGACCGCCACGGGCGCACTTGTGCCGTCCTTGTCCGTCGCCGTAAACGTGAACATCCGCGCGCCGAGATCCTCCGTAACCGGCGTGTAACTGAAAAACCCATTGACCAGCGACCATGCTCCCGCGACGCCTGCCGAAGCCGTCACATTCGTGGCCGTAACAGGATCGCCGTCCGTCGGCGTGACCGTCAGCGCGATTACCAGCGTCTGCCCGACTCTCACGGTTTGTGGCGCCACCTGCCCAATACTAGGAGGCTGTGCCTCAGCCACCCCCGTCGCATTGACCGCCAACGTCACGTCGTCAATACGCCAGTTGCCTGAACCCGCAGAGCCTGTGCCGTTGAAACCATAGATACGAAAGGTCACCGCCTCGCCCGCGACAGTCGATGTTGCCACCATGGAGACACTCTTCAATGCCCAATCGCTATCGGTGAACATCGTCCCTGCCGTCAAGTCCGCCGCATAGCTGTCCAGACTGCTGCGGACACAGAAAGCCCTAGGGCCGGTCGCTGTAGAACGCGACCCGAACGAGAGATTCGTGACGCTTAGCGTACATCCGGGTAAGGGCAACAAGGCAAACTCGAAATAGGTCGACCCGTTTGCCCCCGTGCTGAACGCGTTGGTGCGTGCAGTGACATACGCATTATAGTTGCCCGATGCATCCGAATAGCCACTCGAAGCAGAAGTCGCGTTGACCCCGCCAGCCGAGGCGTTACCGTTCGTCACATCCCCACCTGACACATTGGCAACCGTGTCCGAACTCGGCGATACAACCGCCGAACTCGTTCCGAAGTTCCAGTAGATGGTCTGGGCCGACGCTGACCCTCCTAAAACCGAAACTGCCGCTGCCAATACCCTTGCCGTAGGTGTTCGAAGCATGACAAC
>JBBRJN010000118.1:0-8399 GCA_038219365.1 Kiritimatiellia bacterium
GGCATCCGGCCGGCACCGACCAACCCCACGCGTTTGACGCTGCCGAGCGTCTTGTTCAGTTCGGCGAACAGCGCAGGAAAATCGATGATCGTGGCGTTGGGATACTCCTCGTCCGGCACCATGAACACCGGGAAATTACGGGTTTTCTTGATGGCGCTGTCCATAAGCGCGAAAGGCTCGCTTTCGGGGCCTCCCAGCAGCATGGGCGCGCCTTTGCGAGGCACGAGCACGGCACCGCTCTCGAACTGAGGACACCAGCCCGTCATATACCAGCCGTTCCCGATATTGAACTCGTCGTAGTACACAAGCGCCAGATCGAGTTTCTTCGCGCTGAGAAGTTTCCTAACATTCTCCAAACGTTTTTTCGCTTCCTGCTGAATCAGATAACCCATCATCCACCTCCGCTTATTTTGTGTTTTTCAAACAAACCGTACTTTCCCTGACTTCTAAAACCGGAAGAATCCTGACGCGATAGTGCGTGCGGAACTCTTTGCTTTCTTCCAAGACGTGCCGGATCGCCATTGTGGCGAGTTCCTCGTAATCCAGAAGGACGGTTGTCAGCCTCGGGAAAAGATGTGTTCCCACCGGCAAGCCGTCACAGCCGCAAATGGCGACATCACCCGGTATCTTAAAGCCGCGTTCCAGCAACGCCCGGTAAACGCCCGACGCCATCTCATCATTGGTAAACACCGCGTCGAACTGCAAACCGTTCTTCAGCACGGCAGCCACCTCATTGTAGGCGCCATCCGGCGTATAATCCGCGTGCAGCACGAGACTTTCATCAACGCTTATCTTGCGATATTGCAGCGTTTCGCGATAGCCCTGCTCGATTTCATTGGTAAAGAAGTGACCGCGGATTCCACCGACCAGCAGGATCTTGCGGCGTCCACAGGCCAGCAAGTGACGCACGGCAATCCGGGCGGCCTCGACATTGTCGAAGGCAAAGGAACCGTAGGGCGTTTCGATGGACGGGTCGCCGGGGTTATCGAGCAGGACGGCTTCGGGCATGGCTTCGAGCAAAGCCCGGAGCTGTTCGGGAACCAGATTGCCCAAAAGCATCGTTGCGTCAGCGTCGGTATGACGTATGTTCTCCAGCAATTGAAGAAATTGAGAATAGTCGCCGTTGCAGGTCCGGATCATGCATTCATGACCCCGCTCGGCCAAATGCTGCTCAATCGATATCACCAGTCGCGAATCAAAAATCGGCAGTCCGAGACCCAACGTCCCGACAATCAACTGGATCTTCAGTTTGGTGTTCTTGACGGGCGCGGCGGGGCGCCCCATGCGCGGAGAACGGATATAGCCCATCCGTTCGGCGGTCGCGATGATACGGTTGCGCGTTTCCTCTTTCACCAGTGAGTTATTGCGCAGCGCGCGACTGACCGTCATCGTACTGACACCACACTCCTGCGCGATGGCGGCAATTGATTTCACAGTGTCACAGTTTTTCTTCACGTCGGTTAATTTAACATAACGAATGCTAATGTCAACTGTCGGCATAACAATTCCAGCACTTCTGATGGATACTGGCTTTCCAATCTAATGCAAAACCTCTTACGGATCGAGGGGACGCTCGTGCGCCACTGGTAGGGACGTTTCCCCGAAACGTCCGCAGGTCATTGCAGCTACACATTTGAGGAGATTGGGACCGGCGGACGGCTCGGGGATCCGTCCCTACCGGACGCGGCCACACACGCCGGGAAGAGGGACGCGGCCGGGACGCCACTGGGACGTTTCCCCGAAACTTCCGCAGGGCATTGCGGCAACTTATTACAATCACCCTATCGGATTGAGACTTTCTTGATCGGAAATCAGGAAAGAGAGGGTGGCAGCGCGAGAATGGCCACAACGCTCATCCGCGCAATCCGTATTCTGAACCAGAGACGCACACCTCATGCCAGGGGAATCAAGTGTTCAAGCATCTCCGGTTAAGTAGCAGCGCCTCTCCCTTCCTCATAAAGTCATTTGTTTCACCCTTTTCATTTCAAAAACCTTTTCAAACAGGCTCTCGTTAGAACGGCTGGTTTCAGGGTGTTGACATTAGCATTTCAAATGTTATACTTGTTTCAATGTTAGCTCGTGAAAGGACTGCTCCATGAAGAAGACAACCTTGCATCGCCATCTTTATACGCTGACGCTCGTGGGGCTTGCCGCAGGGCCCTGCCTGCTGTGGGCTGCCCCTGTAACGGAGAGTCCAGAGATCCTGCCGTCGGGCAGCGCTCCGGCGGCGTTGGTGGCGGCGTGGTTTCCCAGCCGCCTGCACGCCTTTGTATGGCGCAATTGGGCGCTCGTGCCGCTGGAGCGCCTCGCCGCTGTGGTGGGGGCGAAGGAGAGCGATCTCGCGGGTCTCGGCCGCAGCATGGGGCTGGAGCCGCCGCGTGGCTTGAGCGATGCGCAGCGGCGACGCGCGCACCTGACCCTCATCCGGCGCAACTGGCATCTCTTGCCTTATGACCAGCTCCTCACGCTGCTCGGCTGGACGCCCGAGCAGCTTGCCTACACGCTGCGCGAAGACGACTTCTTTTTTATCAAACTCGGCCGGCTCAAACCCACATGCCAGCCTCTTCTCTGGGCCACGCCGACACTGGCTGAAAACGTCCGCGCCGCCGAGATCGCCCGCACGGTGCGCGAGGCGTTCCCGCAGGGTGGACTGGAGGGAGCCGATCCTCTGTTCTCTTTCATCGAGACGCTGAAGTCGCCGCTCGTACCTGCATCGGCTCCGGCCCCAATCGGCGAAAAGACCGGGCTGCGCATGGGCTATTCCTACTTTGCTCTGTGCGGCGATCCGCTGTTCGATCCCGCGCTCGATCCTTATCCCGATGGCCTGCTCGCGCGACTCGCCGCGGTGGGCGAGAACGCGGTCTGGTTGCATGTGGAGCTGGGGCACCTCGCACCGCTCCCGTGGGTGCCCAACGCGCATATTGAGCAGCGCCGCACCGCCTTGCGTGAACTCGTGGCCCGTGCCTCAAAGTACGGGATCAAGATCTTTCTCTACTTCAATGAGCCGCGCTCGCTGCCGACCGCGTCGCCAGTTTTCACGCAGCACCCCGACTGGCGAGGCACCGAGGAGAACAATTCCAACGCGCTGTGTACCAGTTCACCCGAGGTGCGTGCCGCGCTTCGCGACGCCATCACCGACCTTTGCCGAGCGGTGCCCGACCTGGGCGGCTTCTTCACCATCACGGCCTCCGAAAACCTCACGAGCTGCTGGTCGCATGGCCAAGGCACCAAGTGCCCGCGGTGCAAAGACCGCAAGCCGGCGGAGGTCATCGCCGAAGTCAGCGCGACCATCGACGAGGGCATCCGGGCGGCAGGCGACAAGCAGCGCTACCTAGCTTGGGACTGGGGCTGGCGGGATGATTGGGCGACGAATGCCATCGCCCTTTTGCCCGCGAGCGTCGAGCTGATGAGCGTGAGCGAATGGAGCCTGCCGATCGAGCGCGGCGGCGTGAAGTCCGCCGTCGGCGAATACAGTATCAGCTCCATCGGCCCTGGCCCGCGTGCGCTGCGCCATTGGGAAGCGGCTAAGCAGCGCGGTCTTCGTACGGCTGCCAAAATTCAGTGCGGCAACACCTGGGAACTCTCCGCGGTTCCGTATCTGCCTGTACTGGAGAACATCACGCGCCATGCCGCCGCGCTGCGCGATGCCGGCGTACAGGACATCATGCTCGGCTGGACGCTCGGCGGCTATCCTTCGCCGAACATCGAGGCCGTCTCCGAGATTTACGCGGGCGGCACGCTCGACACCCTCGCCAAGAAGCGTCACGGCGAGGCCAACGCCGCCGCCGCCGCCGCCTTCTGGCGCGCGTGCAGTGCCGCCTTCCGCGAATTTCCGTACAACATCGGATGCGTGTATTCTGCGCCGCTGCAGATGGGCCCGGCCAATCCGCTGTGGCCCGCGCCCACGGGCTACAAGGCGTGCATGGTCGGCATCCCGTACGATGATCTCAAAAGCTGGCGCGCAATCTATCCTGCGGAGATTTTCGCCTCGCAACTGGAGAAGGTCGCCGTTGGCTTTGAGGCCGCGACAGCAAAGCTGCGAGCCGCCGTCGCCACGCCTCCCCCCGCACTGGCCGAGGAAATCCGCTTCGCCGAAGCCGCCGCGATCCACTTCGCCAGTGTCGCCAACCAAAGCCGCGCCGTCGTCGCGCGCGATGCAGGTGACAGCGCCGGACTGCGCCGCCTGTGCGCCGCCGAAGCCACGCTTGCGATCCGGCTGCACGCCCTTCAAGGCCGCGACTCGCGCATCGGCTTTGAAGCATCGAACCAGTACTACTACACCCCGCATGACCTCGTGGAAAAAGTCATCAACTGCCGCTGGGTGGCATCGCACATAGGCTTGGCCAATCTCCCTCCGCCAGTCAAATGATTGGCTGCACAGATCCGTTCATAACAAAACAAGATCAGGAGTATCCAATGAATAGAAGAATCGGCATGATTGCAGCAGCCGTTTTGCTGGCCGCATTGACAGACGCTTACGCTGCCACTCCGTCATGGACGAACACGGTGGGCGGCAGCTTCCAGACCGCAGGGAATTGGAACCCCAACACGGTTCCCGGCGGACTGGACACGGCCGAGTTCAAGGCCAGTTCCGCGAGCCTCTACACGGTGACGCTGGATGCGAGTGCGAACGTGACGAACGTGACTTTTCCCTCGGGCGTTTACACGATGACTCTGGATCTGAACGGGTATAGCCTGACGTCCGCCTCAGGCGGCGTCGTTGCCGTATCTTCCACCTCCACCGCTGGCTCAGTGATCGACTTGACGGTGAAAAGTTCAGCTTCTGGCGGAGAGTTCAATCTATTCCAACTGGACACTTTCAAAGGCACGGTCAACTCGAGGGGCTCGATCAGCATTACAGGATCGAACACGACTATGAATGTGACGAACAGCTCGCTTAATGACAATGGCGTCTGCTACATGGGCTCTAACACCGCCTTTACTGTTTCGGAGGGTGCGCACCTCAATGTCAAACAGACCGTCCTTTTTGGACTGGGAGGGGCTCAGGGCGGTTATGTGAGGAATCCCTTGGTCACCGGGGCTCCGAGGACGGTGATGCTCATCACGGATCCCTGAACAACCTACACCAACGGTTCCGCCTCTCTTCAAAAAGGACTCATCATCGGCAAATTGGGGACCAATATGCCGACTGTGGTTGTCTCCAACGGCGCAACGTGTCGCATCAATGGAACCATCAGTGTCGGAACTGGCGGAGACACCTGGTATTCGTTCGTTCGGCAGGCGAACGGCAAGTTCGTGGTTACCGGCACCAATTCCTATTGTGAAGCGAACTTTTTGGGTTTGGCAACCCTGGCGGGTGAGTTCGGCACCGCCGGAAGCACCGCCGGCGGCTATGTAATCGTGGAGAAGGGCGGTACCCTTAAAACCCCCAATGTCAGCTTAAGTGGCGGCCTCAACCATTACTACGGAGGGTCAAACCCCGCCTATTGGGGCTCTGAGACGAACGTGAATGCGTATGGAGAGCTGATCGTCCGGAATCCAGGCTCATCCTTGCAGGTCTCCGGCGACATCCAACTCACGACCGTCGCAAAGGGTGCTCTCCATGTACGGGATGGCGCAACCTTGTTGACCGGCGCCAGTTCAGTCCTTTTCATGAGCTTAGGCAATGTAGGAACAAATGCCTATTCGGGAAGTCAGCCAGCCTACACAAACGACAACGCCTACGGCTTGTTTGTGGTCTCGAACGCGAACTCGGTAGCCAATTTCAAGCGCATTACCTTTGCCAATGTGGCGGGTTATGGCGATGTGGTTGTGGCGGACAATGCCCGGCTGAGCGTGACCAACAGCAGCGTCGCCGCCTCCATCTTGTTATCCAATCGCAGCAAGCTGACCGTGAGCGATGCTTTTGTGGAGACGTACTTCCTCAACGTCGTCTCCAATTCCACGATACGGATCGTGCTGGGCGCACGGGATCACATGAGTGCCTATATCAAATTGATGGGATCTACCTCCCTGACACTGAACGCCAACAGCCTGCTGGAAATCGGCGTGCTCCCCAGCGCGACGCTCAATCCGAGCGATACGATCACGCTGCTGCAGTACACGGGAACCCGCACCGGAACGTTCAAGGACCTGCCCGAGGGTGCCGCCTTTTTCGTCGACGGTCACCGCTTCAGAATCTACTACGGCGACGGCAGCAATGACGCCATCACGCTAAAGTATATGCCGTTGGGCACCATGATCCAGGTCATGTGATCCGGATAAGCATGTCGCGTAAGGGGGAACGAATGATGCAATATGGGGTTTCGGGATTGCTTGTTGCCGCGGCCTTTATAGGCGTGCTAGAGATGGCCGGCGCTGCGGAGGGTCAGGAACAACCCGCGGCGCTCAGTGTCGAAAGTTCATCGCTGCGACTGACTGTCGGGAGCGATGCGCGCACGGTCGAATTCTTCGACAAGGCCTCCTGCACCAACTATTATTCACAGAAGCCCGGGGCCGCGTTCGTGAGCGTGAAGAAGGGAGGAAAGCTGTTTGGCGCAACGAAGGCGTCGATGAAAGAGGGCGCGCTGGAATTCGCCTTCGCGGAGGCTGGCGTCGGCGTCAAGCTCAACGTCACGGGAGCCAAACACAGCATTGCGGTTGAGGTTCTCGCGGTCACGGGCGACGGCGTGGAGGAGTTGGTCTTTGCCGATGTTCCCCTCACATTGAAGGGCTTGGGCGAGGAACCGTTCGCGGCCTGCGCCGTGGCGTTAAATCTGCGGACAGAGGTGCGCGGGCTGCCGGAGGCGTCAAAGCGGCTGACGGCACGCTGCTATCCACGTTTCGGGTTCGTCGGCGCGAAGGTTGCGCTGGTCGGCTCTCCGCAAAAGGAGCTGCGCCAGGTGCTGCAGGAAGTGGTCAGGGCCGCGCCGGACTTGCCGCATTCGCCGATCGGCGGGCCTTGGGCGCTCGATGCCGAAGGCAACCGCGGCTCCTACCTGTTCGCCCCGATTTCTGAGAAAACAGCGGACGAATGGATCAAGTTGGCCCAGAGTCTGGGGATCAACCAGATCGACTTCGACGGCATGTCACGCTACGGGGATGCCGAGCCCTATCCGGCGCTGTACCCGAACGGGCGTGCCGGGCTCAAGGCGGTGGTCGATAAGGTGCATGCCGCCGGGCTCAAGGCCGGCCTGCACACGTATGCCTTTTTCATCGACAAACGATGCCCGTGGGTGACGCCCGTGCCCGACGCCCGGCTGGGTAAGGACGCCACGTTCACCTTGGCGGCCGCGCTTGACGCGACGAACCAGACGGTCGCCGTGGTCGAGCCGACCACCAACATGTCCGCCATCACCGGATTTTTTGTGCGCAACAGCGCGACCCTGCAGGTGGACGACGAACTGATCACCTACTCCGATGTGAATAAGTCCCCGCCTTACGCGTTTACCCTATGCAAACGCGGAGCCTGCGGCACACGCATCGCTTCGCATGCGCAAGGGGCGAAAGTATATCACTTGAAAGAGTGCTTCGGACGCTTCACCCCCGACCCGGATTCGACCCTGCTGGCCGAGGTCGCGGCACGGCAGGCTCAGACCGTCAACGCGTGCGGCTTCGACATGATGTACATCGACGCGCTCGATGGCGAAGACATCCTCGGCGGGCACGAAAATAGCTGGCATTATGGGTCGAAGTTTGTTTTCGAGCTCTGGAAACAATTCGACCATCCCATGCTTTTGGAGATGAGCACCATGCACCACCACCTGTGGAACGTGCGGTCGCGGATGGGTGCCATGGATCACCCGACCCGCAGCCACAAGCGGTTCATTGACCTCCACTGCGCGGTGAATGCCAACAGCGGGCGCATGACGCTTCCGATGCATCTCGGCTGGTGGGCGATCAAGACCTGGTCAGGCCCGCAGGGCGAGCCGACCTTCTCGGACGACATTGAGTATCTGTGCTGCAAGGCGATCGGCAACGACGTCGGGTTCTCGCTTATGGGGATAACACCCGGAAACTTTACGAACAATGCCACGTTGCAGCGCCTCGGTGCCATCACGCGGAGCTACGAAGCACTTCGCTATGCAAAGACTTTTTCGGAAGCCGTCAAAGCGCGGCTGAGGGTGCCAGGCGACGAGTTCACGCTCGATCAGGATTCTGCCGGAAAGCCGCGGCTCAGGCCAGCCCAATACGAGAAGCACACCGTCGAAAGCCTTAACGCTGGAAGCGCGGCGTGGACATTCACAAACAGGTTTGAAAGGCAGCCGCTGCGCCTGCGGCTGGAAGTGTTGATGTCGGCGGAACCGTACGCGATGACCAACGCCATCATGATCGCCGGTTTCACAAACGCTGTTGAATTTTCGGACACGACCCATGCAAAAGCCGTCACGGCGACCCTGCTGCCGTCAACCGACCTGATCAAAGTTGGCGCTTCAAGCGGGCTGCTCACGGCGACGAAC
>JBBRJN010000119.1:0-8363 GCA_038219365.1 Kiritimatiellia bacterium
ACGTCTTTGCCGCGCGATTTGCGCAGGGTTGTATTGATCTTGGCCTTGAGGAGCGTGTCGAGAAACGCGAGGCAGGTGCGGTCTTCCGGACGTTCTCCGTCGTAACCCTCGGTCGGGCTGAGCGGGATGAGGTTGACCTTGCACGGGGTGTGCCGTAACAGGCGGATCAGCTCATCAGCGTGCTGCGGCCGGTCGTTGAGGTCTTTGACGAGCGTATACTCGAAGGTCACCACGCGGCCAGTCTTTTCGGTGTAGGCGCGGCAGGTGTCGAGCACCTCCGCGATTGGCCAGCGTTTGTTGACAGGCATGAGGCGGTCGCGCAGCGCGTCGTTGGGCGCATGAAGCGAGACCGAGAGCTCGAACTGAATGCCCTCCTCCGCGAGCCGCTGGATGCCGGGTACGACACCGCAGGTGCTGAGGGTGATATGGCGCGCACCGATATTGATGCCTTTCTGGTCGTTGAGAATGCGCAGGGCGCGGAGGACATTGTCGTAATTCGCGAAGGGTTCGCCCATGCCCATGACCACGATGTTGCCGGGGCGCGGCAGGACGGGCTTGGCACCGGGCTTCGTGCTCAAGGAGTGAGGACCACCGGCGCTGCTTTCCGAGGCCGGCCCGTCGGCTTTTGGCGTGAGCCCGGCATCTCCTGAACCCTGAGCCCCGAGCCCCGAACCTTGGCGCATCAACTGACAGGCGGCCATGACCTCGGCGACGATCTCGCCAGCGGTGAGGTCGCGGACGCAGCCGGCCGCGCCGCTGGCACAGAAGGCGCAGCCGAAGGCGCAGCCCACCTGCGTCGAGATGCACTGCGTGACGCGGTCTTTGGAGGGGATGAGGACCGTCTCGATGCGTTCGCCGTCTTCGCAGGCCAGCAGCAGTTTGCGCACCCCGTCCGGCGAGTCATGAACGTGTACGGTCTCGAGCGGCGCGAGCGAGAAGCGCTCCGAAAGGGTGGCGCGCAGTCCAGCAGGCAGGGTGGTCATCTCCTGCCACGACTGGGCGAAGTTCTGGTAGAGCGCGGTGACGATCTGGTCGGCGCGGAAGGCGGGCAGACCGAGTTCCTTGCAAAGCGGCTTCCATTCGGAGGGAAGGAGGCTCCATGCAGAGGTCTTGGCAGGGATTGAGAGCATGGCTTATTCAGGAGCTTTGATGCCTTGGCGCGGGGCCAGCAACGGATTTTTCTCGCGCGAGGCCTCTTTGGGCTTGAAGGTGTCGTCCGGGAGTTTTATATCGGATTCCACGAAAGGTTTCTTGTCAGTCACATCGCGTTGGTCAGCCTTGAGGGTCGGCACCGAGATCTGCTTCTCCTGCTTGTAGGCCGTCTCGTGCTCCATTGACACGTCCGTAAGTTTTTTTGCATCGTCTGCCGTTTTTTCCCGCTTAAAAAAACGCCAGCGGCTGGCGGTGCGAGGTGCCTCAATGCGCTTGCCGATGGAGGAGTTGGGGACGGAAGGTGCGTAGACGGATTCAGTGTAGGCCCGGTCGCGCAGCACTTGCCCGGGAGCATAGGCCTTGGGCTTGAAATGCGTCTCGTCGTCGCTCCCCCGGGAGGCGAGCGCACAGAGACAGACGGTTGAGAGTATGAGCGGGCGGATCATGTCGGGGAACGGGAGGGTCCGTTTCGGGTGTTGGAGCGTGGCGCGGGGGGTTTGAGCGTTTCGATGGTCTGGTGAAGCATGGTCGAAAGCTCGCTGTAGTTGGCGTTTTGGCTGACGGTCAGCCGTAGGATGGCGGTCTCTAGCAGGGCGTAGAGCATCTCGGTGGCGAGTCGGGTATTGACCTTCCGCAACTCGCCTTTGCGGACGCCCTCGACCACGAGGCGGTGGATAATACGGCGCAACCCAATGGTGTGGCGTGCGATGGTGCGCTCCAGATTATGCCCCGCGCGTTGCGCGGCGAGAACGTAGTCGAGAATCACGGTCAGGATGACACGCTGCTCGAACAGCAGTTGGAGCACGGCATCAAGAACCCGCTCCAAGCGCGTGATCACGTTATCATTTGAGGAGAGGATTTCCACATACCGCACGATCAGGAGGTTTGCGACTTCCCAGATGGCGTAGTTGAAGATCTCACGCTTGTTTTGAAAGTACTTATAAAGGGTCGTGCGGGCGATCTTGCAACTGTCGGCGATTTTCTGATAGGTCACACCATTGTAACCCTGCTCGGCAAAGAGCTGGATTGACTTGGCGATGATGGCGCGGCGTCGCGCTTCGTGATCAATGACGATACCCATTCAGACCTCGTGTTGGCCAACAGACTGAATCACATATGACACGGCTATTGTTTATAAATAAGGGGGGAGAGTCAAGCAGGCGATTGACAAAATCCAAAAAAGTGTCATCTTGTCAGGGCTGAGCCGTTGTGGAAGCGTTTCCCTGCAACCTGAATCGTGGACGCAACGCCGGAAGGGGCATTTTTTATGTGGCGCTGAGAAGGGGTGATTGACTACACTTTGAAAAACGGGGGTATCGGTTGAGAAGCATACAAAAATGGATGGCATTCGTGTATCTGGTCGGGTCGTTTTCCGTCGCGGGCGCGGATCCGGTTTTGGACTTTGTCTATCCGGCGGGCGGCCGGCCAGAGAGCGAATTTGAGATTGAGGTCGGCGGAACCGTGCTTCAGGACGTGGTGCAGGCCGTGGTCAGCGGCGAAGGAGTCAAAGCCACTCTTTTGGGGCCCGCCCGGACCGTGACGTATTCTAAAAGAGGGAAGCCTATCCCGGCGGTTGTGCCCAACCGCTTCCGCTTTAAGGTCGTTGTGGAGAAAGAGGCCGCCGCCGGCGTCCGGTCGTTGCGCGTGGCCTCCGCCTATCGGCTGAGCGGGCCGGTCCGGTTCGAGATCGGAACGCTGCCCGAGGTCTGCGAAGCGTTCACCAACTGCGCGGCCGTGTCTGAAACGGTACTGGCGGCTTTGCCGGCCTGCCTGAATGGGCGCGTGTGCGGCACGGGTATGGATCGTTACCGCTTCCCCGCGACAAAGGGAATGACGCTGGTCGCCTTTACCGAGGCGAAGGCCTTGCCGTGCGGGGGCTTCCGGCCGGCATTGACCTTCACCGGTCCGTCTGGCAAGCCGTGTGACGGGGTCGTCGTATATGATGCGGAGACCGCGCCGGTGCTGGTCTTCGAGGTGCCGCAAGACGGCGAGTTCGGGCTAGATGTGAAGGCGGCTGCGGGGCTCGGAGGTGACGCGTGCGTGTATCGCGTCAAGCTGGGGGAGCTGCCGCTGGTTACCGGTTTTTCACCGCAGGGGGCGAAGGAGGGTGAGAGCCTGAATGTGCGGCTGGCGGGGTGCAATCTGGCGCAGAAGCGCGTGCGGCTCTTCACCGGGGGGAAGGACAGCACATTGTGTCTGGAGGCCCTGACGGCAGACGCGCTGGTGTTGCCGGCGTTGCGGTTTGATCTGGCTGAAGAATCCGATGCGGCTGAAAAAGAGAGCACTGATAACGCGCAAAACGTGCGCCTGCTCGAATGGCCGTGCGTGGTTAACGGCGAGGTGGCTCAGGCCGGCGGCCGCGACGCGTACCGTTTCAATGGAGCCGCCGGGGAGTTGCTTTATGTGGATGTGCGGGCGGAGTCGCTGGGCTCACCGCTGAAACCGGTGGTGACCGTATGCGACAGCCGTGGCGCGACCGTGGCGTCTGGCGCTTTCAATACGAATGATACGATTCAAGCGGCGATGCAGGGGCGGGATGTATCCTTGCCGGTGAAGTTGCCTCAGACAGGGCTGTATGAAGTCCAGATCGCAGATCTCGATGGACGGTCGGGGAATGGGTTCAGCTATCGCCTGCGCATCGGACCGCCGCACCCCGATTTCCGGTTGTGGATGACGCCGGCCTCGCTCAACATCCCGGCTGATGGAAGCGCGTTGGTGAGCCTCTATCTGCAGCGCCTTCACGGGTTCGACGGCGAGGTGCGGGTCGCCTTGGATTTTCCGCCGCTCAGCATTGCGTGCGAAGGTGGCGTGATCGCCTCGAACGCGACGCTGTGCAAAATGACGGTGTCACCGGATGGGGTTCGGTTCCCACGCACAGTCTTTGGGCTGTCGCTGACGGGTACGGCCCCCATAGGCGGGGCCGTTGTGCGCCGTACGGCCACGCCGCTGGCGGTCTGCCGCGCGGGTGGACGCTTTGAGGTGCAGGCGGCTAGTGAGCTTTCGGCCAAGGCGTGCGCCAGCTTGCGGGCCTTACGGCTAGAGCTGCCAGGCGGCGGGGCACCGGTGACAGTTCCTTCCCGGCAGCGGATCAGGCTACCCGTTTTTAGCCCGACGCTTGCGCAACAGGTCGGCAAGGACTACGAGCCAATGGTGGTGTGGCCGCCGAAAGGGTTTAAGGTCGAAGGGGTCCAGCACACCAATAAAGAGGATTACGTTTTCTTTCTGCTTAAGGCCGATATGGCGGTGCTGCGGTCGGGTGACACGGGCCGGCTCATTCTCGGCTGTTCGAGGGTGGGCGACACGAACAAGACGGCCAGCGCAGTGACGCAGAGCGTGCCGTTTGTAGTGAAGTAGGGGAGAGCCGTTCTGCGCACCTAGGGTCGTTGACAGGCCGGGCAGAAATGGGTGCCGCGCTGGCCGACCACGCTGCGCACGATAAGGGTGCCGCAGCGCGGGCAGGGCAGTCCATCGCGGCGAAAGACCCTGAGTTCGTCGGCGTTTTTCCCGCGGTGGCCCGCCACGCTGTAAAAGTTGGTCGCGCCCGTGCCGAGGGTTGTGCCGCAATTATCGATCGCACGCTGCAAGACGTCGCGAATGGCGGCGTGAAGCCGGCGGATCTCGGCGGCGGTCAGGGTGTCGGCGTGTCGCTCGGGGTGCAGCTTCGCCTGCCACAGCGCCTCATCCACGTAGATGTTGCCGAGCCCTGCCACGCACGTCTGATCCAGCAACAGCGGTTTGATGAGGCGGCTTTTGCCGTCGAGCCTGGCACGCAGGACAGCGACGGTAAAGGCCTCTTCCAGCGGTTCTGGCCCGAGGTCGGCGAGCGGGTCTTCGTTGGGCGCACAGAGGCGGAAGCGCCCGAATTTGCGCGTGTCGTTGAAGACGAGCGCACGGCCGTCATCGAGGGTGAGTAGGATGTGATCGTGCTTGCCGCGCACCTCATTCAGCGCGGCGAAGCGCAGTTTGCCGGTCATGCGCAGGTGGATCAGCAAGCGGCTGCCTGAGTCGAGCGTGAGGACAAGATATTTGGCGCGTCGTGTGAGGCTGACGACGGCGCGTCCGGTCAGGGCGCGGATGAAACTCGCTGAAGTCTGGCCGGAAATGAGGCGCGGCCAGCGCACGTCAACGGAGCGTATGACCGCCGCCTCCAATCCGTGAGCCCGCAGGTCACGCACGACAGTTTCGACTTCAGGCAGTTCGGGCATAAGGCTCCCTCGAGTGTTACGGTGTCAGGCCATGTGCGGCGAGCCAGTCACGGACCGGCGCTTCGGGAAGCCCCATGATGTTGGTGTAGGAGCCGCTGAAGCCGGCGATCAGCAGGTCGCCGTTCTCGTCGATGTCATAGGCGCCTGCGCGGTCGAGCGGGCGGGTCCTGTCCAGATACGTCCGGAGGGTCTCTTCCGACAGGATCTTGAACTGCACGGAAGAGGCTTCCACGCGGATCTCGGGCTCCTGATGCGGCCACCCCAGCGCGACGCCGGTATAGACGATCTGCGTGCGGCCCGAGAACGCGCGCAGGAACTGTGCGGCTTCGTCGAGGTCCGCAGGCTTGCCGATGAGCCGGCCCTCGAACCACACCAGCGTGTCTGCCGTGATGAGCGCGGCTTCGGGGTGTCGCTTGCGGCAGGCGCGGTATTTTTCGAGTGCGTTTGTCACCACCGTGTGTACGGGGTCAGCCGCGTCATGGATCTCTACGGTGTCGGCGGTGGACACGGTAAAGACGCATCCCAGCGCGTGCAGGATCTTTTTACGCCGGGGTGAGGCAGAACCAAGGATGAGGGGGGGGGTAGACATAAAGGGTGGGTTGGTAGGGGCGAACCTATGTGTTCGCCCTTTTCGGATGTGTGTTCGCCCGCATCGCGGAAGGTGCGTGTTCGTCTGCATTACGGAGGGTGCGTGCCCGCCCTCTTTCTTTCAACGCGCGGCCGACATCCGGCACGGCGGCCAGCAGCTCGCGCGTGTAATCGTCTTGCGGCGCGTCGAGCACGTCGGCGGCCGGGCCGCTCTCGACAAACAGGCCGGCGTGCATCACGGCCACGCGGTCGCAGATGTTGCGCACCACGGCGAGGTCATGCGAGATCAGGATAATCGCGAGGTTAAGCTCCTTCTGGAGCGTGCGCACTAAATTCAGGATGCGGGCCTGGACCGAGACGTCCAGCGCGCTGACCGGCTCGTCCGCGATGATCAGTTGCGGTTCGAGCGCGAGGCAGCGCGCAAAGCTGATCCGCTGGCACTGTCCGCCGCTGATTTCGCGCGGGTAGGCGTCGAGTACGTTTGTCGGCAAGCCGACGCGCCCCAGCAATTCCAGGATGCGGTCGGGGATGCGGTTTGCCGGCACCATTCGATGCACGCGCAGCACCTCTTCGAGGGTTTGGCGCACCGACATTCGGGGGTTGAGGGAGCCCACCGCGTCTTGAAAGACCATCTGCACCACGCGGCGGTACTCCCGGAACGCCGCGGGGTCCATGCGGCTCAGCTCCTGACCTTTGAAGCGCAGTGATCCTGCGCTGGGGCGCTGGAGCCCGATGATCGTTTTCGCCAGCGAGGATTTGCCGCAGCCGCTCTCGCCCACAATGCCGAGCGACTCGCCCGCACCGACGCTGAACGACACGCCTCGCACGGCCTCGACCGGCTTCTGGCCGGGCGTGTGATACGTGACATGGAGGTCTTGGATGTTTAGGAGCGTCATCGTGCGTTCCGTAGGGGCGAACCTATGTGTTCGCCCATCGCGTGTTCGCCCTTATGCGGCCAGCAGCGGTGCATGCGTTCGTCGTCGGCTGTTTCGGGCGGTTGGTCAGTCAGGCACCGGGGCTCCGCGTCGGCACAGCGCGGGCCGAAGGCGCAACCAACTGGCCATGCGTCAGGCGAAGGCACGGTGCCCGGGATGTCTTGTAAAGGGGTGTTACGCGGCGCGTCGAGCATCGGAACCGCAGCGAGCAGGCCGCGCGTGTAGGGATGCCGCGGGCAGGCCAGCACAGCGGCGACGGCACCGGTCTCGACCACCTGGCCCGCGTACATGACGTACACACGCTCCATGCGTCCGGCCACGAGCCCGAGGTTGTGGGTGATGAGCAATACGGCCATGCCGTTTGCCTCGGCAAGGGCGTCGATCAAGTTGAGCACCTGGCGCTGCGTGGTCACATCCAGCGCGGTTGTCGGCTCGTCCGCCACCAATAGCTTGGGGCGGGCCGCGAGGGCCATGGCCAGCATCACGCGCTGTTGTTGTCCGCCGCTGAGTTCGCAAGGAAAGGCGCGTGCGGCGCGCGTGGGATCGGGGAGTCCGGTTTTTTCGAGAAGGTCAAGGGTTGTGGCAAGGCGGCCTGCGCGGTTCATGTCGGGCAAGCACTCGGCGATCTGGTCGCGCACGCGCATGACGGGGTTGAGGCTGGCTGAGGGGTCTTGGAAGACATAGGCGATGCCGTGGCCTCGCACGCGGGTCAGCGCGCGGCTGCCCAGCGTGAGCGTGTCGGTGCCCTCAAAGAGCACGCGACCTGAGAGGCGGGCGCGGTCCGTCGGAGAAAGGCGTGTCAGCGCCAGTGCGGTCATGCTCTTGCCGCAGCCGCTCTCGCCCACGACAGCCACGCGTTCGCCCGCGCGGACGATCAGCGAGACAGACCTCACGGGAGACGTTTCGACGCCTTCCTGCCGGAAGGTGACGGTGAGATTTTCAACCTGTAGGAGCGGGACAGACATGTGGCGTGTGATTGTAACCGGAAGCGGTCGGAAGCGAGAGCAGAAAAAGTATTCATTTCCTGATCGATCAGGGTACGATCTTATGTTGTTGAAGGTTAAGCGGCAGAATGCGTTTCTATCTTCGCATGCCGATTGCATAAGGATCGGCACGCATGAAAATCACTGTCATTGATTTTGAGGGTATGGCCCTGAGCAGACCAGCAAGAAGAATGGATATGACTTTCATCATACAGTCAGTCAGGGGGATGTGATTCTCGTCGCGCGAGGTGCAAACAAGAACAAGGAACTCTACTTCGCGGGTATTGTCGATTCAGTTGCAAAGGAAGACGGAAGGGAAGGACGTTCTGACTGCGCATTATGTTGCTGACGCGAAATACAAGCAAAGGGGGTATCCATTTGACGCAAGTGGCCACAACCGGTAGTATGACGTGCAATGAAAGACGCCCCCAATCCAGTTGCAGGAGAGGACTACCCGCGAACGTATCAGCAGTTTCTGAGCTGGTTTGCCGACGAAAAGG
>JBBRJN010000120.1:0-8312 GCA_038219365.1 Kiritimatiellia bacterium
GGCACGCGAACCACATGACGACCGCAGCACCTACGCCGCCGGCAAGCAGCCACCAGAGCGCCTTAAAAAGTTTTACCCATCCCTGTTTCACGTTCACTTCACGGTCATACGGCCTGAACCGCTGCGGCTGAAGGTCTGCGGGTCGTACATCGCGGTGGCGGAAACCGACGGCACGATAAAGTCACCCGGGCTCACGACGCGCACCGCATAATGGAAGCACATTCTCGCTGAAAGCCCCTTGCTGAAGAGCAGCAGCCGATCATCGCGGACCTCGCGGTGCAAGATCCACTCGGCCTCATCATCCTTAATCCAAGGCAGCCCGCCCGTCTTCGCAAGCTGTGCATTCTCAATCTCCAGACATGCCGGCAGCAGTTCGTCGATCACGATGTCCGTGCAGGCCTGGTCCAGCGGATCGAGCGTCAGCCGCACGATCACCACATCGCCGCGCTGCATCGCGCCGGGGTCCACCGCCAGCCCCTCTTGGTCAAGCCACTCGCGCCGCACACGCAACCCCGAGTCAGCCTCTTTCTCAAGCGAGTCCAACGGCACGCAGGACACGCGCCTCGTCACGTACATCGGCCCTGGCCCGCCGTTGCGCAGTCGCACCGTGCCCCGGTCCACCTCCTTGCCCGGCACCCATGTGAACGCGTTGGTGGCCACCACGCTCCGCGCCTGGTCCGCCCACAGCAGGGTCGGCGCAAAAAGGCCTGGCTCGTCCGGCCGTTGCCGCATCATCTCGCCCAAGGCCAACAGCGCCAGCGCATTGTCATGCGTGGAACCCCAGTGCCCTTCCGCGCGGCGGACGTTTTCGATCTCCTGACAGCACACCGCCACAAAAGGATTTTTGGGATCAATCTCCAACCAAGCCCGTAGCGCGGCAGACGCTTCACTCAAGCCCTTAACCGACTGTGTCTGCACAAGCACCTCACGGCCTTTTTCAACCTCGCCGGCAAGGAGCAACGCATGCGCTAGATGATAACGGTTTTCCCTGTTCAGCGACTCCGCCTGCTCATACAAGCGCAGCATCCACGCGTGTTCGGGCTGCCCCGCCAACGCCAAGACGTAACAGGTGTAAGCGCGCGACACATCGTCCCCCTCCGGCAACCGGGTGCGCAACATCTTGATGACATCGGACAGAGCCTCTTTGGGTACCGCATAGCCCGCATGTGAGGCCTGCACCAGAAAGAATGCGGCATACAAGGTGGCCTGGCGATTGCTCTCAAAGACGTCCGGCCACATCGCGAAACCGTCCCAGCGCTGCATCGAGAGCACTCGCAGAAGCGCGGCGTTGATCCGGTCGGGCGCTTCCTGCGCCAGCGTGCTCTCCTTCGTCGACAACCGACCCGCCAACTCGCCGAGCGTCAGCAACGGAAGCACAGAGGAGACCGTCTGCTCCAGACAGCCGTAGGGGTAGTTGACCACATAATCCAACGCACCCAGCAGATTGATTGAAGCTTGCGCCGAACAGAAGAAGGCTTGGTTGAAGCTCTCCTCCAGAACCCCTTGCGGCGGCGTAAAGATTTTTTCCTCGCCAGCCTGCAACACGCCGTGCTCGGCGGTCACGCGCAGGGCCGAAGCCGGACGCACCGCCAATTCAATCGGCTCATCATACTCCTCGCCCGCGCCCTCCACCTTTACGAACACCCGCGCGACCCCCGCCTGAGTGCCTGCTGCAACCCTCGTCGTTACCGTGAGGGATTCACCGACCGCCAGAGGGACCTCTTTGGCCGACGCGTCGCAGGTCATCGGTCCCTGCGTCCGAAGCGACACCCGCGCTGTGCAGGCCACGCCGCTCTCGTTATGCAGCGCGATTTGGACAAGCGTCTGATCTCCCGGCGCGAGGAAACGCGGTAGGTCGGGCTGAACAATCAGCTTGCGTTTGACCTTTATGGGCGTGGCGTCCGATCCCACCGCCCGCTCGTTCCATGCCACGGCCATGAGACGCAGCTCGCCCGTAAACTCGGGTAGCTCGAACGGCACGGTCACCGTTCCGGCGTCGTCCAGTTTCACGTTGGCCTGCCACAGCGCCAGCGGTTTGAAGCGGCGTGCCGCCACGGGGTTGAGCCGTTTGAGCATCTCGTCACCGCCATCGCCGCCGCTATGCGAGGCGGACCCGAACATGGCTTCGCTCGTGATCGGCATCAGGTTCCGGTACACGTCGTAGAAAGCGAGATTTCCCGAGCGTGCTGCCATGAAAAAAGCGTATGGATCGGGCGTCTCGTAGCTCGTGAGCATGCACACGCCCTCATCCACGGCCAGCACCGTCACAGCCGCGCCACGCGCGGGCTTGCCATCCGAATCGGTCACTGACACGCGTACCGGCAGCGTGCTCTTCGGACGCCCCACCTCAGCAGCACACGCCACCTTGACGGTCAGCTTCCGTTCAAGCGGCAGCGCCCGCAGAACCGCTTCGCCTGTCGCCCGGTGTGCACTCCAAACATTCTCGACAACCGCCGACCGCACGAGGCTCACCGCGATCTCCACGTTCGGCACAAACGCCTCGGTCACCGCCCATTCAAGCGTCGCCGTATTGTTTGTGAGCGCCACCACGCGGTTCTCCAGGATGTGCGCGTTATGCAGCGAGACCCATGCCTGTCCCTTGAACGGCGCACGAAGCTGCAAGCGGGCCGTCTCGCCAGGCCGGTAGTCGGGCTTATCGAAAACCAGCTCGATGCGGTCCGGGTTAGCGCGGTCCCAGCTACCCTCGGCCTGACCCTCCTCACCCGCCGCAAACGACCAACTCGACGAGGCGTGCGAGAGCGGATCAGTGAAGGTGATCAGGTAGTCGCCGGTGGACTCGGCCTTGAAGGTGTAATCGGTATCCTCTGCGCCAGTCGCGGTCTGGGCCTCTCGAACCACTGATTTGATGCGCTCGCTCTCCCACTGGTAGCGGCCTGACGGCTCCTTCCGCATACAGCTCACCCACGCCACCCGCTCGATTTTGACGTCCAGCGGGGTCTTTTCCGTGTGCCGCGAACCATCGGGGTTCACCGCCGCCACCACAATCTTCTTGGGCGTGCCCACGCGGATGATCCGCGCATCGCCGGGGTTGAGCCCGATGTAGAAGGGGTAAGGGTCAAGCTTCACTGTCGCCTGCGCCGAGACGTCCCGCCCGCTCGTCTCTGTCACCACGGCCTGCACCACGGCTTTCATTTGCGCAGGCGGATACCCGTCCACAGCGAGCTTCACAGAGAAGGCGGCCTTGCCATCCGTCGCCAAGAGTTGTCGCGGGCAGCTTTTCGGATTCATGGACAGGCTTCTCTCGGGGTCGCCGAAACGGAAGCCCTTCCACGCATCAGGCTTGAACGCGGACTCCGAGAAGATCAGGCTCGCCTCTGTTGCCAGCCCCCCGGCTGGCTTGCCAAAGAGATGTTCTGCGTAAATCTTGAACGACAGCTCCTCGCCCGTGTGGACCGACGCGGGAAGTTCCAGAAGGCTGACGCGGATCTGCGGAGGCACGAACGCCTCCAGCATCAGGGACTTCTTGCCGAGCACCGGGCCGCCGCCCGGCAGGCGCAATTCGAAATCGTACGTGCCCGAAGGCAGATACACCGGCAGTGTGACCTGTGTCACCACCGCACCGAGTGCATCGGGCATCAGCGGATAGGTCTTGAAGACGCGTCCATCTGGCTTGACCACATGCAGGACAACCGGAAAGGGTGCGGGCGGACGGCCATCGCGCTTACGCAACAACGCCTGTACGAAAACGTTTTCTCCGTGCCGGTAAATGTCGCGGTCGCTCATCAGAAACGCCTCGCACGTTTCCGGGGCGAGATACTCACGTGTCGCCTCGTTTTGCAGCTCGACCTCATGGCCGCCCGTCAGCGGAAGCACCGTCATGTCGCGTCCGTCTGCGGTCTGCGCCAAGACCAGGAACGGCTCGCCGTCCTCGGACGTGCAACTCAGCCGAACCAAACCCTGCGCGTCACTGTTGCCATGCGCCAGCAGTTGATTGTTCCGCGCGTACACCTCCACGAGGAGGCCCGACACCGGAAGGCCTGTGCGCAGGGTTGTCGCCCAAACCGTCACAGCGGCCTCAGCGCGGCGGGCGCTGAGGCCGATATCGGTCACACACACCAACCGGCTACGGGTACACAGCTCAGGCACGCTCACCTGCAACACGTAGACGCCGCGCAGCGGTGCCTGGCTGTACTCGTTCAGCCGCAGCATCAGGCGCTGCTCCTGATCACGCGCCGCTGTCACGATGTTCGTGCGGATCACCGCGTGCAGCGTCAGATCCTTCGACAGTTCAGCGGCTTCGTCGCGCCAATAGCCGTTGCAAAACCCAGCCTCGCGCAGGGCGTACTGGACCAGATTCTGCGGCAGCACGCGCGCAAGCGAGCTGACCACGTTCGTCGTATTGACCGCCAGCACCGGCACCGTGAGAGCCCCTTCAGGCGCGAGATAGCGCCCCTCGACCGGGATCGACAGGCTGGGTGCGCGATGTTGGATCAGGACCGTGCGCCGGACCTCTTTTTCCAGGCGGTGACCGAAGCGTGAACGCAGTCCGGGCTTGAAAGCAATAGTATACGAGGTGCCGATCACGAACGGCCCGGTCAGGCGCATCCCGTTGCCCCACGGCTCCGGCATCACGGTGAACGGCACCGCGGGTGAACAGGTGATCGCCGACGCCGCATCGCGCGTATCCGCCATCTGCGTGAAACGGGCAATGACCGCCGGTTGGCCGAATGAAGGCGTTTCAGCCTCAAGTTTAGCGAACAGGAACTCAGGCACCACCGGCACCGGCTGAGCCACCGGCAAGGCCGTCGCCGCGAAATCCGGCGAGCCGGACTTGACCCCCGCCGCCACCCGCACGTCGATGCGGTCGCCGCGCACCGCCGCCTGCGTCTGAAGCTGGCAGGCGTTCGCCCGGTTCTTGCCGAGGAAGCGCCACGCGAGCGGCTGCCCTTCGGACGTGAGCTTGACCCGCTCCGTAAACGAGGGCCAATCGACCGGGCCCGTGAACGTGAAGGCGAGGGTCTGCAGACGCTCGGGACTGAGCGCGACCTGCTCCAGGCTCACCACCGCAAGCGGCTTCAAGACAGGCAGCCCCGCTTCGGACGGCTGCTCCACCTGGGGCTTGCCTCGACACGGACAGGACAGCTCAGGCAGACCTTTTTTGACCCACCACCAGCCGCCCGCATTGATAACAAGACACGCGACCGCGAAATAAAAACGCCCATTGGCGCGAGGGAACTTCATAAGACAATCCTCCCTTGGGAAGATAGAAAGAGATGAGGAAGAGCCGACTAAGAAGCGTAAATAATAGACGAACAGAGAGCCTGTTCATGTGACAGGGAAAAAATAGCACGTTGGCAAAACCGAAACAAGCGTGAACTGTACCCCGCAATCATGTTCATCCCCGTGTTTTGGGTTGCCCTTACGCCTTTATCCTCGTAAGCTGTGTCCCATGAAACTGAGATGTGCCCCGTCCGATGATCAGACAGACGAGCGCCTGATTCGCGTGACCTCCTATTTGCGCAACACTTTGCATGAGGCTCCTGACTACAACCAGCTCGCACATTTGGCCCATCACTTCTCCCGGCGTTTCCAGAAGGCCGAGGGCGTCTCGCCGTCGCACTACCGCACGGATCTGCTTGAGGATCCGGAAAAGGCCTTGCATCCGTACTCGTATTACATGGGTGTCGTCACAACGGAACGCGCGTATGGCTCTTATGCGTAAGGCGTTTCTTCGGGGGACTTCGGGATAGCCCGGTTGTCGGAAAGAATCATAAACAGGGGGAGAAGGAATGAGTGGTAAACTCATGGCGTTCGCCTGCGCGTCTGTGTTTGTGAGTGTTGCGCGAGCGGGGTGGATAATCGTACCCGCCCAAGGTCAAGGGTGTACTCTTTCCCATCTTGAGACGGGTTGGGAGTTGAATGTGGACACGGCAGAGGATGAACTCGAAAAGGGTATCACCAACCTGACGATCACGAGTGTCGCGGCTGAGCCCGTTTCGCCGTGTACCCTGCCCCTCGGCGACTCTGTGCCACAAGGTTATCGCATCGTTGCGATAGCGGACGGCAACGGCTACGGGGCGTCCGCCTTTCAGCCCGCTTGGATGAGCATCACGGCAGTGACATGGCCGGATACGTTGCGGTCGATCGGCTCATACGCCTTCAGCGGGTGTGAATACATGGGGGGGGTGCTTGCCGTTCCAGAGGGGGTGACGAACGTCGGTGACAACACCTTCGCCAGATGTCACAGCCTGACCGGGCTGCTGCTCCCTGATGGATTGGAGCGACTCGGCAAGGGTGCCTTTGAAAAATGTGAAGGCTTAACAGGACATCTCGTCGTCCCGGGCAGCGTAGCCCGCATTGAAGACTCCGCGTTTGCCAACTGTTTAAGCCTGACGGAGGTCACGGTGTCGTTGGGCGTGACCTCAATAGGGGATTTTGCCTTCGCCCTGTGTGCCTCTCTGACCAATCGTTTGGTGTTGCCGGCGAGTTTGACTGAGATTGGTTACGGTGCTTTTCAAGAATGTGGAGGCCTCACGCATGTCGTGATTCCTGACGGAATGGTGTCCCTCGGACACGAGGTGTTTAGTCACTGCGACAACCTGTTTGGCGTCGTCTACGCCGGGGGGCCGCCACAGCAAGCATGGGATGATCTGTACGCGGCGATCAGTTATCTTTGGCCGGGGCCAACCATCTATTATTATGCCCCGGTTACCTCCTACATTCACCATGCGTGGGTATCGGCATGGCAGCCCCGTCTGGATTCCGGATCGTTCGAGACGGGGGATGCGATGTGGACGGGGCGTCCGATCAGGCTGCTTGGGCAGAATAACTCATGGACGTACAGTGTTCCGGGGCGGCTTACGCATAACCTTTATCCGTGGACGCTGGAGGTTGAAGCAGCCGATGCGAACGGCACAAATCTTATCGTGACCGGGTGTATTCTTTCTCCAAAACACACCTCGCCTGCCCCCCTGCATCTGGGCGATCCTGTCGAAAACGGCTACCAGATCGTATCGATTAGGGACCGGGAGGGCGCTGATAATTTTCTTGGGTTCGGAGCGAATGCGCTATCACTTCCCGCCGCGTTAAAGCACATTGGAGATCATGCCTTTGATCATATGAACGCACTGAAGGGATCACTTGTCATTCCGTCTGGCGTGACCAATATCGGCATCGGCGCGTTCGGTTCCGACCAACAATTCACGGGCGAGCTTGCAATCCCAGACAGTGTGGTCAGGATCGGGCAGTCGGCGTTCAACAACTGCACGAAATTTACCCGCCTCAGAATTGGGCGCGGGATTCAGTCGATTGGCGACCTCGCGTTTGCATCCAACCACGGTCTGAATTCTGTTATCTATGAGGGACTGCCTCCGGCGGTTGTCGGTAATGAAATTCACATGTCATATTTTGCATCAACCACAATTTACGTGTTCCCGATGTACACCAACGGCTGGAATGCGGTGCTTGCGTCCGGTTCGTTTGAAACGGATGACGCGATATGGCAGGGGCGGCCGGTGAAAGTGTTGAACCCAGACGGTACGTTGGGGGTTCCCGCACGCATAAAAACCTTTGCCGCCGAGGCGGCGTCTCAAGCGTCGGAGGCGACCGTGACGCTCACATGGGAGCCGACTGCCGACGTGCGTTCAGGATACATTCTCTACGGGTGTGATAATCTCGGAAGCGGAAAATGGCTGTCACTCCCGGTGTCGGCCTGTGGCTCGACGCCATCGTTTGGTCTGGCTTCCACGAACGGGACCCTTCCGGCGTTAGGAAACAGGTTTTTTCGGATTCAGGCGTTGCCTTGACAATAAGCGTGAATAGAGAAAGATGGGTATGAAGCTGTTAAATCATGGGGCATTGGGCGTCGCAGTCTGTGCAGGTGCGCTCGCATTGAGCGGGGCGGCCGTTGAAATCGGCGGGGCGGTTGAGGTGGTTGAATTCTTGAATGATCCGATGCCCACGCCGTCCTGTCACGCGACGACCATTGCCGAAGGGCCGAAAGGTCTTGTCGCGGCATGGTTCGGCGGCTCGGCACAGCCTCGCCCACCAAGGTGCTTATTTTCCGTTGGATCTGGAGGGCGAGGTTTTGCCTAGCCGTCTACAACCCGCCACAAAGACGCTTAACTTAGCGCCATTCAGACCTGCCCCTTAGTCGTCTATATCACACCTTGAGAAGTGTGATAAAGCGCCATTCAGACCTGTCCCTTAGTCCGAAGTTCCAGCGACAAAACGCGCATTCGCCATGCTCAACCCGTTGACAGACAATGAGATGCACGCACGAATCGTAGCAATTTTCGTTCCAAATGCGCCCATGTAAATTATAATTAATAACTTATTTACCCTTGCAATAT
>JBBRJN010000121.1:0-8257 GCA_038219365.1 Kiritimatiellia bacterium
CAAGCGTGCTCGCACACAGACACACGACCACGACGCCGCCTGTTACGATCAATTGCGAGAAGAAAGAGACCCCGCCCAAGCCACCCAACGCCTTCTGCCCGAAGATGCCGCAGGCGATGCCGCCCCAGGCGCCACACATGCCGTGCAGGGGCCATACGCCCAACACGTCGTCGATACGCCAGCGGTTGGTCTCCGTCTGGAACAGGAACACAAAAAGCGCACCCGCTACGCCGCCGACCATCAGCGCACTGATCGGATGATAGAGATCTGAACCCGCACACACGGCAACCAGCCCGGCCAGCGCACCGTTGTGGACAAAGCCCGCGTCATTTCGGCTGACGAATAACGCGGACAAGGTGCCTCCCACCAGCGCCATCAGCGAGTTGATGGCCACCACGCCAGAGATGTTGCCCAGCGAGCCCGCGCTCATGACGTTGAAGCCAAACCAGCCCACGATCAGCGTCCAACTTCCCAGTGCCAAAAAAGGAATGCTGCTGACCTTGATCGAGTCGGTGTCGTAGCGTTTCAGCCGTGCGCCCAACAGCATGATGGCGGGCAATGCCAACCAACCGCCTACCGCATGCACCACGACCGATCCCGCGTAATCGTGAAAGGGTGCGCCCGCCGCACGCGCCAGCCAACCATCCGCGCCAGCCAGAGCGCCGCTCATGCGGCCCCACAGGAGACCTTCGATGAGCGGGTAGACCAACCCGACGAAAATCATGCCTGCCAACGCATTCGTCCAGAACTTCGCACGCTCCGCGACACCTCCAGAAATGATGGCTGGAATACAGGCAGCAAAGCCTAACAACAGAAAGAATTTGACGTAGGCAACGCCGTGGTCCGCTGCCAAGGTCTCAACCGGTACCAGGAACGAGACACCGCGCGCAAGGGGATAGCCGATCAGAAAGTAGATCAGGGTCGAGAAGGCCCACTCGCAGATGATCTTGTTCAGCGCATTCACCTGGTTTTTGTGGCGCACCGACCCGACCTCGAGAAAGGCGAACCCCGCGTGCATCGCAAGAATCATCACCGCGCCGATCAGAATGAACAACGTGTCGGAGGTGCTGGCCACCTCCGTCACAGAGGGCGGATCACCTGCCCAGACCGGTGCCACATAGAATCCTGCCACCAGTATCATTCCTGCAAACGACCAGCGGTTCCGTGGCAACACCTGCATGCTTTTCCCTTCTTTCCCGGCTTTTCAAAACCGCTTGTGGCAGCGCACCATACCCGCCCACGTCATCGATGTCACATGAGGCAACGGAGTGGAGGGCGAACATCCTCGTGAGCCGTATGACGTGAAAGGGCTTTGCAAGAGCCTCGCATACCATACCTTTTTGACGAGGATCGTTCAGCAGGTAATGTGCCAATAATGTAAATCCGTGCCGAGCGGCATCCCCTGTCTTACACTTCCGACGGTTTCGATCCTGCACGCGCTTTATTTTTGTCATTTCAGTCAAAACCGCTCCCGTTTTTGTCGGTGCACAAACGCTCCGCCCTAGTTCTTCCAAACTATTTTGTCAGATCGCAGCCATTTCTGTAGCACCTGCTCATCATGTGTGCCAAGTGTCTTTTCACGGTGCTTTTTCGCGGTAATCAAAAATCAGTTGCGCTTGTTGTGTCTCGGCTGATGTTATATACTCCTTTTATCTTTTTTAACTGAGCAGGAGCTAGCGTGCGTAAAATAACGGCGAAAATCACAGGTGTCGGCAAAGCATTACCTGAAAAGCGTCTGACCAACGCGGATCTGGAAAAGATGGTCGACACCACCGACGCATGGATTTCCCAGCGTGTGGGGATCCAGGAGCGCCGCATTGCCGCAGACGGGGAGTGGACTTCGCACCTGGCTGGCCGGGCGGCGGCAGATGCGCTGAAAATGTCGGGCCTCACGGCGGATCAGCTCGATTTCATTCTGGTGGCGACCTCCACGCCTGACACGGTCTACCCTTCCGTGGCCTGCCTCGTGCAAAAACAACTCGGCGCGACCCGTGCGGGCGTGCTGGACATCAGCGCGGCCTGTACCGGTTTCATTTACGGCGCAAGTATCGCCTGGAGCATGATCAAGGCCGGCCTGATGAAGAACGTGCTGGTCGTAGCGGCCGAGGTCAACAGCTCTATCGTGAACTGGAAGGACCGAGACACCTGCATCCTGTTCGGTGATGGCGCGGGCGCGGCCGTGTTCAGCGAGTCACACTCGGACACCGACGGCGTTCTCTCAATGAGGCTCGGTGGCGACGGTAATTTCGATACGCTTCTGGGGCTCCCTAACAGCGGCTGCCGGGACTTCAAGGATGCCGAAGGCAACAAGGTCGGCCGGTGGATCACCATGCAGGGCAACGAGGTCTTCAAACAGGCCGTCCGCAACATGTCGGAGTGCGGCGCGTGCGTGCTTGAAAGCGCGGGCCTGACTTCGCAAGACGTCGCTCTTTTTATTCCTCACCAAGCCAACACACGCATCATCGAAGCGGTGGCCAAACGCTTGGCCGTCCCGATGGACAAGGTTTTTGTGAACATCGCAAACTACGGCAACACCTCGGCCGCCACCATTCCGATCGCGCTTTGCGAGGCGGTCGAACAGGGCCGCCTCAAGAAGGGCGACGTGCTTGTGATCGACGCCTTCGGCGCAGGCCTGACGTGGGGAGCCATGGCGATCCGCTGGGCATAAGCAGTCGAAGAGTCCCCATTAAAACCAGGGAGTTACCTATGCTGCGAACACGGTTGTCCCTGTTCCTCTTCTCGCTTGCCCTGCTCCCTGTTTATGGCGCATCGCCAAACCTTTTGGACAACAGCGGCTTTGAATTTTTTGCCTCCAAGGGCCACGCCGTCGACGGCTGGAGCACCGCGTTGCCCTATACGGTAGTCTGTGTGGCCGACTCATCCTGCTTCCGCTCCGGACGCGCTTCGCTGAAGCTCTCGGCCCCCGACAGCATCCCGGTGAACTGGTTCACGGCCTCCCGGTCTGTCACGCCGCTCAAGCCTCAGGCCACCTACACCCTGAGCGCCTGGATCCGCACGGAGGATGTCCGCGACGGCGCGGGCGCGTATCTCTCTCTAAACTTTTTCAGCGCTAACGGCAAGCGCCTGGCCTTTTTCGACTCCCCCTCCAAAGCCACCGGAACGAGCGCGTGGCGTCGCATTACCGCGAGCGGCACGGTTCCGCCAGAGGCAGGCGAGCTGAAAGCCATCCTCTGCCTGCACGGCCACGGCACCGCTTGGTTCGACGACGCGCAGGTCGAAATCGGCACCGCTGCCACGGCGTACCAGCCCTCCACAGCCGACCTTCAGCGCCACGCGCATGACGAGACCGAGGCCCGCAATGCGGCGGCATGGCTCGCGCCCCTGCCACCGCGCCCCGCGGGCCGCGGCCGCATCGCCGTGCTGACGATGAACGCGCCGCCCTCGCCCTCCGCCTGTCCTTCCGACCCCGCGACGCTGGTCGCCGCGTTCAACGCCGCCGGGCACGCCGCCTTTACGGTGACCCCCGAGCAGCTCGCCAACAGCCGCTTCCTCGACCCGGAGACTATCGACCTGTTGGTGCTTCCGGCGGGCGACGCGTTTCCCGCACACGCGCACAAGGCGTTCATCGAGTACCTGCGGCGGGGCGGAACCTTCCTCTCGACCGGCGGCTACGCGTTCGACCGCCCGCTCGTCCGTAACGGCGACACCTGGCTCAACCCCGACGAGCTTCCGATTCCCGACGCGCCTTTGACCGCGCTTGCCGCGCAGGGCCTTCCCGCATGGCACCCAAGTTCCAACCGTCCCGGCAGCCCGAACCTGCGCACAGCTGAAGGCCCTCACGGGTTGCCCGCCATCGAACTCTCCACCGCCGCGCTCACGGGCTGGGACACGGCCGGCCTCGTCCCGCCGGGTGCCTTGCCGAGCGGCTGGTCCGTGACGCGCTTCTGGGCCAAAGGCGATGCGCAGACCTCGAAAATGTGGATCGAATGGGGCGAGGCCGACGGCTCGCGCTGGCATAAAGCCGTGGAGCTGACAGCCGAGTGGCGCGAGTTTCGTGTTACGGCCGGTCAATTCTCATACTGGCAAGATAATCCCAGCGTCGGCCGCGGCGGGACGGCGGACCACTTCAAGCCTGCTGAGGCGGCCCGCTTCAGCTTCGGCATTGCTTCCGACATCGCGGAAGTGAACCGTCCCCACACCCTCTGGCTGGCCGGTCTCGGCGTACAGGCCGATCCGCTGGAAAGCCTGCGTGTGCCGATCCCGCATATCAATACGCGTTGGGCCAAGATCCGCGACGCCCTCTGGCCGGAGCCCGAGCAACTCGGCGTATTCGACAGCGCCTTCCCCTTGCGCCACGTGGCTTTAACAGGCCCTGCCGAGGCACAAGCGGTCATCGGTTCTTATGCCTCGAAAGCCGCGCTCTCAGGCTTCTCTGCCACCGCCATGCTCGGGCTGAATGGCCACGGCTTCGGACCCAACCGTGCCCGCTGGCTGCCGTTGCTGTCCTGTGCCGATGCGCAGGGCCGTCCGCGCGGTCACGCGGGTGCGCTCACGCACCACTTCAGCGGCACGTTCACGGGGTCCTCATGGGCCTTTTTCGGCGTGACCAACCAGGATCTCTTTGCAGCAGGCTCACCTGCCCTTGCGCAGGTGCTGGTTCCGGCAGCCGAAACGCTGTTAAACCGCCTCTATTTGCACGAGTCCGACACGGCTTACGCCTGTTACCGCAGGGGTGAGACCGTCACACTGCGCACGTGGATCAGCGATTTCGGACGCGCCGCCCACGCGGCGGAAGTGCGTTTTGTCGTGACACCCGATGGCACCGCGAGCCCCTGCTCCACGCTCGCGCGTCCGGTTTCCCTGAAGCTAGGCGAGACGTTCCCGGTCGAGGTGACGTGGCCGCTGCCCGAGAAGCCCGCCGACTTCTACCGTGTGAACGTGGAGTTGTGGGCGAACGGCAAACAGGTGGATGTAGAGGAAGTCGCCTTTGTGGTCTGGAGCCCCGACGTGATCGCGCAAGGCCCAAAATTAACCAAGGACGGCACGCGCTTTCTGATCGACGGGCGACCACAGTTTGTTTTCGGCAGCCAGACTTACTGGGGACAGAACGGCTCGGTGACCGCCCGCTCGCCCCTAGCGTTCAACCGCGACTACCAGCAGATGCGCGACCTCGGTCTGCGTTGGGTGCGCTGCTTCGTCCCGTTCACCACCGAGGAGGACAAGCGCATCAGCGACGCCATGGTGCAGCTCTCGCAGAAAGCCGGCCTCGTCTTCTACCACACGCCCAACCTCGTGAACTGCGCTGACCCGGCGAAGCTCGCCGCCCAACGCAAGACGGCGCAGGAGATCGCCGAACGTTACCGCGGGGTGCCGGGCTTCGCGATCGACATCTGCAACGAGCCCGCCTTCACCTCGGATGACCCCGCTCTGGTTGAATCCTTCGGCAAGGCCGCACATTCGGAAGGCGCATGGGACGATCCTGCGACAACCGCTTTCTGGTGGCACATGACCCACTCGCAGCGCGCCTGGGCCGCAGCCAACTGCGCCGCGATCCACGCGGGCAATCCACAAACCTTGGCCTCCGTCGGGTGGAGCCAAGGCTGGGGAAATACGGGTAAAAAAGCGGCCATGAAAGATCCGGTGATCGCCTCGCTCGACCTCGATTTTACCGACCGCCACTACTACGGCAAGCCCGCGCCATTCGTCGCTGAACTCAAAGACCTGGACCTGCGCGGGCTCGGCAAGCCGTTCATTCTCGGCGAGTTCGGTGCCAAAGATCACCCCACCTTCAAAGCTGCGGACCCGTGGGGCATGGGCGACGACGACGGCTCGTTCGACCAGCGCTTCTCGTATCAGGCTCATCACGCCTTCGGACTCGGCGCGGCGGCCCTTTCCTGCTGGCATTGGCGTGACCCCATGGAAGGCATCTTTCCATGCGGCATCATGCACCAGACCGGTGTGCCGCGTCCAACCGCCCTGCTCTATCGCGCCATGGCACTGACCTTCGGTATCCTGAAACCGCTCTCCGTGACGCCCGAGGTCTACGTGGTGCTGCCCGATTCCGGACGCCAGAGCGGCAAGCGCGACGGAGTGATCCGCGCCTTCCACAAAGCCAGCGACCTGCTTGTCGCCTGCCGCGCCGGTTTCGGAGTGATGCCCGACGGCTCGCTCGATCGCCTGCCGCGTGAGGCCAAGGCGCTGATCTATCCCGTGCCTTTTGATCCTTCCGACGAGACCCTCGCACGCCTGACCCGTTTCGTCGAGGCGGGCGGCAGCCTCTACGTGTCCGGCGACCTCTCTTATGACGCGCAACGCCAGCCCACGAAGCGTGGCCGTCTGCAACAGCTCTGCGGGGTTGAAGCCGTGGGCGAGCCACGCGCGAAGCCGCTTGAAGTGCCTCCCACGCTGAGCGCGACAGATGCGGCGCGTCCGTTCCTGACCGTGAAGCCGGCAGGAGCTGAAGTCCTTGCGGCAGGCGCGGGTACACCGCTCCTGACGCGCTACCGGCTGGGCAAAGGCCAGGTCTGGTTCAATGTCGAGCCTGTGGAACTGGAGGTCTCGCCAACAAACGGCGTGGCCACGTACCTCGCCTTCCTCAAGGCAGCGGCCATCGCCAACCTGCCCGAGGCACCCGATGGGCCCGGACTGCACGTCTTCCGGGTTCCCGGCGAAGGGGCGGACGCGTGGGTCGTGTCGCAAACGCCCGCCACGCCCTGGAGTGGAACGCTGGGCGGTTTCGAGGTCACCTTGCCTGAGGGCGGCGAGGGCGTGCTGATTGTCGGGCACGACGGTGCCTTGCGCGCCGCCGGATGCAAAGGAATAATCCGCAGCGGTAACGCTGAGCGCCTCCGCTGCACCGCACAGACCTTCGTGGCGGCCGCTGGCGGGGGCGATCTCTCGACAGCCTCCGGCTTGCTGGTGCTACCCATGGGCACAGGTGACGTGCGCGTGGCCTGGCCCTCCTCCTCAAAGCCTGTGGCGGAGGCGGGTGAGATCAGCAAGGGCGTATGGCACCGTTTCGCCGCCTTGCCGGTCACATGCGAAAACGACACGCTTGTCATTCCTGTTCCGGCCGCTCATGAACGCGATATGATCCGGATTACAAGCGACGCAAAGTAACTCGAGGACGCGATGAAAAAAAGACCCTTGCCCCTTCTGATAACGGTTGCAACACTCCTCGTAGGCGGCATGACAGAAACCGGTTTTGGTAACGACCCCAGCCGTGAGCGACCCTTGACGACCCCTGAGGTGCCGCGCCGCTTGTCGTTTGAGACGGGCCAGCTCTGGCCCGACAACAAAGGGGTCCACATCAACGCGCACGGCGGCGGTGTCCTCTTTCACAAGGGCGTCTATTACTGGTACGGCGAGCACAAGATCGAGGGCAACGCCGGCAACGTGGCGCACGTGGGCGTGCACGTCTACTCGTCGCTCGACCTTTACAACTGGAAAGACGAGGGTATCGCCCTTGCGGTGTCCGACGACCCCGCGAGCGACATCACGAAGGGGTGCGTGCTCGAACGCCCGAAAGTGATCTTCAACGCCAAGACCAGCAAGTACGTCATGTGGTTCCACCTTGAGCTTAAGGGCAAAGGCTACAACGCCGCCCGCAGCGGCGTAGCCGTAGCCGACAAGCCGACCGGGCCCTTCACCTATCTGCATTCAGAGCGCCCCGACGCGGGCGTGTGGCCCATCAATGTCACGGACGAACAAAAGGCCGCGCTTCAGTCAGTCGAACGGATGAAAGATGTCGTGTTCAGTGGAGGGCCGAATCCCGAAACGCCCAAGCATGCAATTCTGGCGCGGGACTTCGCCGGCGGACAGATGGCGCGGGACATGACCCTGTTCGTCGACGATGACGGGAGTGCTTACCACATTTTTTCTTCGGAGGAGAACAGCACGTTGCACATCTCTCAACTCAGTGACGACTACGTATCGCACGCGGGTAAGTATATACGTCTGTTTGAGCATCAGTGGAACGAAGCCCCGGCCCTTTGCAAGCGGCAGGGCCGCTACTGGATGATTACCTCAGGCTGTACGGGTTGGGCACCCAACGCGGCCCGTTCCGCTGTGGCTTCCTCGATCTGGGGTCCGTGGAAAGAGCTCGGGAACCCGTGTACCGGCCTTAATCCGCTCAATAAACTCGGTCCAGACAAGACCTTCGGCGGACAGAGTACCTATATCCTTCCGGTGCAGGGCAAGCGAGACGCTTTTATCGCGCTGTTCGACATCTGGAAACCTGACAACGCCATCGACGGCCGTTACGTCTGGCTGCCCATCAGCTTTGAGGGCGAGGGCC
>JBBRJN010000122.1:0-8232 GCA_038219365.1 Kiritimatiellia bacterium
GGTCGCGCCTTTGATCCCGAAGGTCATGAAGCCGACGCGAAACCCCCACACGTAATCTTCTTTGGTCGGGCCGTCTAGCTTAACGGCCAGCAGATTCGGGTGCAGGTCGGCCAGTTCCGTGAAGAGCGACTGGGTGCTGACGCCCGGTTCGTAAACCAGGCCGAAATAGGCATCATCGAGAATGACCACCAGTTTTTTGCCGGCTTCCGTCGCACGCAGGAAGGCCGCGCAGAGGGCAGCGGAATCAGTTTCAGTGGCGCTGTACCCGGTGGGGTTGTTCGGGAAATTGAGGATCACGATCTTCTTGTCACCCTCGGATTGCAGCAGGGCTTCCATGCCAGCGACATTAAAGCGCGCGCCCTCAAACATGGGGAAGGTCGTCAACTGGCCTCCATAGGCCTCCTCGAAAAGCAGCTCGTAGTTGTCCCAGTAAAGGTCGGGCAGAATGATCTTGTCGCCGCTATCGACGAAAAGGTGTCCCGCCACGCTCAGGCCGTGCGTCAGGGCGTGGGTGACCACCGGCAAGCTAAAGGATTTTCCCTGTAGGGAGGGGTTTTTGGTCAGCAGCATGTTCCGCCACGCGTCGCGCAATCCAGGCACACCAAAGCTGGGGGCATAGAGGAAAGCGGTTGAAGGCAGATTGATCAGCTCCTCCAGACATTCGAGAGAGAGGGGCGAACCGTCTTCCTCAAAAGCCGTTCCGATGGTGGCGTTGATTGTGGCGTCTTTCGCTTCGGCGCTCTGGCCGAGGATGCCGCGCGACGGGAAAAAGGCGCGCCTACCTTTGGAGGAAAGTAATCCGAGAATCGGGCTGTCCGCGCCCAGATCATCGTTCAGGGCCTTCGCCAGCGGGTGCATGGTACGGAACATGTGCGTCTCCTTCAAGGTTAACGGTGCGGTCGGCCGCGTCGTTCGGCCACTCATCCAAGCAAGGTGCCCTTCCGACTGGTGGCGTGAATAAATATCAAAGCTCAGGGAGTGCCGTCAAGCGTAACCCGTTAAAACGCGCGGCCGGATCGGGTGCCGGGTGAATCCGTTATTGGCGGTTCTGCACGAACGTGCTATTATACATCGGTATGTTTCGCGGTATTCCGTTGATACATGAACGATCTGCGGAGAGAGAATGAAAACGATCGATTTTTCGAACTATTTAAATGTGCTGGAAGGCCTTCGGCAGCCTTGGCATCTGAAGTATTATGCGATGTATTCCAGCCTGCTGGGCGGTGTGGTGCGCGACCCGATGCTCATGCAGGTGCCGATCGACGACCATCTGGTGCATCGGGGTGACGGCGTGTTTGACACCTTCAAGTGTGTCGGACGGGCCGCCTACAATCTGGACGCCCATCTCCGTCGGCTGATGCGATCGGCGGAGGCGATCGGGCTGACGTGGCCTGCGGGCATCGACGATATCCGCGCCTTGACGCTTGAGACGCTGGCGGCAGCGGACCGAGACGACTGTTCCGGACGCGTGATGATCGCGCGGGGGCCTGGCAGCTTCGGAGTGAGTCCTTATGAGTCGCCATGCCCCACGCTTTACATCGTGGTCTATGCTGCGGGCGTGCCGTTCATGAACACGCACCCCGAAGGCGCGGTCGTACGGCGTAGCCAGGTGCCTGTCAAGCCCGCGCGGTTTGCCACGGTCAAGAACTGCAACTACCTGCCGAACGTGATGATGAAGCGCGAGTCGGTTGACTGGGGTGTGGATTTCGTGGTCGGGTTCGATGCCGACGGCCTGATGGCGGAAGGGGCGACGGAAAATTTCGGCATCGTGACGAAAACGGGCGACCTGCTGTTTCCGCGGATGGACGCCGTGCTGGATGGGACCACGATGCTGCGGGTTATGCAACTGGCAGAGACGCTGGTCGAGGCAGGAACGCTCACGACAATCGCGTTCCGCGACATGACCGAGGCGGACGTCCTCCATGCGGCGGAAATGTTAATCGTGGGCACGACGATTAATGTCGTGTCCGTGCGGCAATTCGAAGGCTTACCGATAGGTTCCGGCACTCCCGGGCCGGTCGGCAATGCGTTGAACGCACTGCTGATACGCGATATCGCGGCGAATGACGCGATGCGCACGTTTTATTGATCCTGGAGCGATATGGCAAATTTTGATGAAGTGATTCTGAAGAGCCTGGTCTGCCTGAATATGGAAGATCGGGATGGTCATCATCTTGTAAGCACGCTGATTGAATCGGCTGTTAAGCATGGCCTGCTGATGCGAGAGCACCAAGAAGAGGCGATCACGGCGGTGCTGAGACGTGAACTAAGCGCCTCCACGGCTATGCCTGACGGGATTGCCCTTCCACATGGCCGCACCGATTGCGTCACCGATATCATCTGCATGATCGGCATTCACCCGAAAGGGATTGACTTCGAGGCGCCCGACAATCTGCCCTCGCATATTTTCGTGTTGTTGCTGGTTCCCGCTACCGTGGGGTGTAACCACATTCATTTTCTGGCCAATCTCAGCCGGCGCCTGATGGAACAGTCGGTACGAAACGAACTGCTGGCTGCGACGACGCGCGAGCAGGTCCTCGAATCGCTTTTGCGAAACTCCGATGAAGGGTATTTTTAATGAAACCGTTGATGCTGCAAGGGTCCCACGCCTTCTCGCAATTCCGTCTTGAGGCACTTGCCGAGAAGATTTGGCATTTTATTAAGGATGCTGAGGCGATCGCGGTCGAGGCCCGGTTCGTCTATCTGCTCGATACGCCGGACGTTCTCGATGGCCAGACGCTGGACCGCGCCTGCTCGCTTTTAGGTGCGGACGGGGCCGCGAAATTCAGTGGCGGTTTTTTTGTGACGCCGCGCAAAGGGACGATCTCGCCCTGGTCATCAAAGGCCACTGACATTTTCCAGAACTGCGGACTGAAGGCCGTCGTGCGCGTGGAGCGCGGGATTCATTTCACGATTCGGACGGCTGGCGCGGAACTCGATCTTGAGGCTTTGCGCCCGGCGCTGCCGGCTTTGTATGACCGCATGACAGAAGGGTTTTATCAGAATCTCGACGACCTTTTCGAGCATCGTCCGCCTGCGCCGGGCCGGTCGTTCGACGTGCTCGGGAAAGGGCTTCTGGCGCTTGAAGAGGCGAACCGCTCCATGGGCCTTGCGCTGAGCGACGAGGAGATCAGCTACCTGTGCGACAGTTTTACGAAAGACGGGCGTAATCCGACCGACACCGAACTGGTCATGTTCGGCCAGGTCAACTCCGAGCACTGCCGCCACAAGATTTTCAACGCCGAGTGGGTCATCGACGGTGAAAAGAAGGAGCAGTCGCTTTTCTCGATGATCAAGCATACGCACGCCTGTCATCCAGAAGGCACGCTGGTCGCCTATTCCGATAACTCCGGCGTTGTCGAGGGCGTAAAGGCGGCCTGTTTTATGATGGATGCCGAAACGCATGCGTACCGTTTCGAGGAGGACCAAATCGACCTGTTGATGAAGGTCGAGACGCATAACCACCCAACCGCGATTTCGCCTTTCCCCGGTGCGGCCACAGGGGTGGGCGGCGAAATCCGTGACGAGGCTGCCACGGGCACGGGCTCGAAGAGCAAGGCGGGGCTAGCCGGTTTCATGGTTTCCAATTTGCGCGTGCCGGGCTTTGAAATGCCGTGGGAAAGAACCTACGCGGAGTTCCCCAAGCGCCTCGCTTCACCCCTTGCGATTATGACGGAAGGCCCGATCGGGGCCGCTTCGTTCGGCAACGAGTTCGGACGTCCGCAGCTGTGCGGATTTTTCCGTACGTATGAGGAGCAGGCGGCAGGCCGTTACCGCGGTTACCACAAACCCATCATGCTGGCGGGTGGCATGGGCAGCATCCGCCGTGCCCAGGTTTACAAGAAGCCCGTTCCGCCCGGAGCGCTGATCGTGCAGCTAGGCGGTCCGGCCATGCGCATCGGGTTGGGTGGCGGGGCCGCCTCATCCATGACCACTGGCAGCAATGATGAGGCTCTGGATTTCGACTCTGTGCAGCGCGGGAACGCAGAAATGGAGCGCCGTTGCCAAGAGGTCATCGATACGTGTGTGGCGATGGGCGACAAAAACCCGATCCTGAGCATCCATGATATCGGCGCGGGCGGGCTTTCGAACGGCTGTCCAGAGCTGGTGGATAAGACCGGAGCGACCTTCAACCTGCGTGCGATCCACAACGAGGAGCGCTCCATGAGCCCCATGGAGATCTGGTGCTGCGAAGCGCAGGAGCGGTATGTGCTGGCGATCGGACACGCTGACCGTGCGCGTTTTGAAGAGATCTGCGGACGCGAGCGCTGTCCGGTGGCTTTTATCGGTGAGGCCCGAAACGACCAGCGTCTCGTGTTGCAGGACAGCCAGTTCAACGATCGACCGATCGACATGGACATTAACGTGTTGTTGGGTAAACCCCCGCGCATGGTGCGCACGGTGGCGCACGACGCCGCGCGGGTCTCTGCGCTGAACCTGAAAGGCATTTCGCCCTCTGATGCGCTGGAGCGCGTCCTGCAGTTGCCGGCGGTGGCGGATAAGACGTTCCTGGTTGCGATTACGGACCGTACTGTGACGGGTCTGGTTCATCGCGATCAAATGGTTGGACGCTATCAGTTGCCGGTCGCCGATTGCGCGGTGACGGCCACCGGGTACCTGAGTTTTTCGGGCGAGTCCATGGCCATCGGCGAGCGCACGCCCATCGCGTTGATTGACGCGCCTGCCGCAGGCCGCATGGCTGTGGCTGAGTCGCTGACCAACCTTGCAGGCAGCAACATCGGCGAGATCGCGAACGTCAAGCTGTCGGCGAACTGGATGTGCGCCTGCGGCGAAGCGGGCGAGGATGCCAAACTTTTCGACACGGTCTCCGCTGTCGGCCTGGAGTTCTGCCCGAAAGTCGGGGTCTCCATCCCGGTCGGGAAGGATTCGCTTTCCATGCGGACGGTGTGGCAGGACTCGCAGGGCGCGTCACACCGGCAGGTCGCTCCGCTGAGTTTGATCGTGAGCGCCTTTGCGCCGGTGAAAGACGTCCGCAAGACGTTGACGCCTGACCTCAAGCCGGGCGCGAGCACGCTGCTGCTGATCGACCTCGGGCAAGGCCGCAACAGGCTCGGTGCGAGCGCTCTGGCGCAAGTGTTTAATCAGGTGGGTGACAGCGCGCCCGATGCGACTGACCCCGCGCTGCTGAAAGCCTTCTTCGAGGCGATGCAAGCGCTGGTCGCGGACGGTCTTTTGCTCGCATATCACGACCGCTCCGATGGTGGCGTGGTGGTTACTCTGGCGGAGATGGCCTTCACTGGCGGGCAGGGTGTAAAGGTCGATCTGCCAGGCAAAGAGCCGCTGGGCGCATTGTTCAGCGAGGAATTGGGTGCCGTGTTGCAGGTTGCGGACCGGCGGCTTGAGGCGGTGATGCGGGTGTTGGCCACGTTCAACCTGGCGGGGCCCGACATCTGTGTGAAGATCGGACGGCCGACGGCTGACCGCGCATTTCAAGTCGCTGTTGGGGGGACGCGCGTACTCGACACCAGCATCACGTGGCTGCGGCGCACCTGGTCGGCGCTCACCTGCCGCATGCAGGCGTTGCGCGATAACCCTGACTGTGCCTGGCAGGAGTATGATAACGGGTTGGATGAACTCGACCCCGGAATGAGCTTCGCGCTGACCTATGACCCGGACGAGGAGCCTGTGAACGGTGTTGAGATGCGGCAGCGGCCCCGGGTGGCGGTTTTGCGTGAGCAGGGCGTTAACGGCCACGTTGAAATGGCGGCGGCTTTCGCGTTGGCGGGTTTCGAGTCGGTCGATGTCCACATGACTGATCTGCTCGGCGGACGAGTGGACCTCGTGACCTTCAGCGGCTTGGTGGCCTGCGGCGGTTTTTCCTATGGTGATGTGCTGGGAGCGGGCTCCGGGTGGGCCCGGAGCATCCTCTACAATGCGCGGTTGGCCGAGATGTTCAAAACCTTTTTTGCCCGGCGCGATACGGTCACGCTGGGTGTCTGTAACGGCTGCCAGATGGTTTCGCAACTGAAGGGCATCATACCCGGTGCGGAGCACTGGCCGCTTTTCCGGCGCAACGTTTCGGAACAGTTCGAGGCTCGGTTCGCGACGTTGGAGGTGCTCGAATCGCCCTCCGTGCTGTTGAAAGGCATGGCCGGGTCGCGCCTGCCCATCGCGGTTGCGCATGGCGAAGGGCTGGCCGTGTTCGAGAGTCCCGCGGATCAGGCAAAAGCGATTCCTGCGTTACGTTTTGTTGACGGCAGAGGACACGCGACCGAGCGTTACCCGTGGAACCCCAACGGCTCCAAAGGCGGACAGACCGGATTTACCTCGCGTGACGGACGTGCCACGATCCTGATGCCGCACCCCGAGCGCGGGTTCCGTTCCGTGCAGCTCTCATATAAGCCGACCGACAAGTTCACCGGAGAGGCCGGGCCGTGGATGCGCATGTTCCGTAACGCGTAAGCGTTTGTGGCGACGCGCTGAGGCGGGCGAACGGTTTCTAATCACTGCCTCTTAATACGGACCGTCAAATACTCTCCGTTGCGGAGAGATTTTTTTATCACACTACAGAAGATCGGTATCTAACCCCTCGTGAGTACATGCGAATTCAAGGCTATGAGATCAAGCATACGCAGACAATCCGCACCGCAGACCTGCAAGCCCTTTCCAACTTTATGGCGGATTGTTCCAGTACCTTCGGACTTGTCATTAACAATGACGAACGGCCCAGGCGGTATACAGAGCGCATCCGGTGCGTTCCTTTCACGCACATGGCAGCAATTCTAATTTTGGCATGAAACGCACAGAGGGAAGGCCCTCACGGGCCCACTACAAACGGAAACGCTGGGCTTTCTCCTGTTCGTAGTGGCGCCGTGAGGCGCTTCTTTGCCATAATTAGAATTGCTGTCGAAAACGCGCACCCGGGAGCGGCTCGCGCCCTTTCACACGGCCCGTCACTTGTCAACCGGGGTTATGCGCCCGGAACCGTCTCCCAGCCGTCGGACGTATCCGCAAGCCCGGCGGCGGACGCAAGCGGACCACAGCGGTTGACCCCACACTCCGAAGCGACTTGGAACGGCTGGTTGAGCCTGTCACCTGCGGCGATCCGGAGTCGCCGCTGCGTTGGACGTGCAAGAGCCTGCGTCGCCTGGCGGAAGAGCTGCGAGTCCAAGGCCATCAGGCGAGCCATCGCATGGTCACCGAGTTGCTGCACGAGATGGATTACAGTCTAAAGGCCAACAGCAAGACGCTGGAAGGGGGCAGCCACCCTGACAGAAATGCGCAGTTCGAGCACATCCACGAGGCGGCCCGGCGGCAACTTGCTGATGGACAGCCGGTCATTTCGGTGGACACGAAGAAGAAGGAATTAGTCGGCAATTTCAAGAATAACGGCCGAGAACTGCGTCCCAAGGGTCAACCTGAAGAAGTCAGAGTCTATGATTTCGTGATTCCCGAACTGGGCCGCGCCAATCCCTACGGCGTCTACGACCTGGCACACAACACGGGTTGGGTCAGTGTGGGCATCGATCACGACACGGCGACGTTCGCGGTCGAATCCATCCGCCGCTGGTGGGCCTGCATGGGCCGCCCGCTGTATCCCGCCGCAGCCCGCCTCCTGATCGTGGCCGACGGCGGCGGGAGCAACGGATCTAGGGTGCGGTTGTGGAAGGTGGAACTGCAATCATTGGCGGACGAACTGGGGCTGGTCATTGACGTCTGCCACGTGCCGCCGGGCACCAGCAAATGGAACAAGATCGAGCATCGGCTCTTTTCGGCAATCACGCAGAACTGGCGGGGCAAGCCGCTGATCAGTCATGAGGTGATCGTCAATCTGATCGCTTCTACGACAAACAGCAAAGGGCTCAAGGTTCGCCGTGAAATCGACTCGAACGTCTATCCGGCGGGAAGAAAAGTCTTAGAAGCAGAACTCGGGGCAGTCAGTATCGTCCGAGATCAATTCCACGGGGAGTGGAATTACGCCATTCATCCCCGGCGGCAAAAATGATGCATTTGTTTTGTGACAATCCCTTAGTTGTCATTCGCAGATAGTGATTCAATCTGCGTAATCTGCGCAATCTGCGGATAAAGTTACCCCATCGTTTGCTCCCGCTCTAAGGGCGGCGGGCTAACCGATTACAGGTGCCGGTTGATTCTGGGGATTCTGAGGAACTGGTAATCGGTCAGTGACAGGGGGGCGGCAGTTACATGCGAGGCGTGGCGGAAGTCGCTCCCTTGGGCTGGAGGGCGAGGCTGTGCCGAGCCGCCGGTCCG
>JBBRJN010000123.1:0-8199 GCA_038219365.1 Kiritimatiellia bacterium
CCTTTTTTTCCCAGCCTAACATCTGGGTGGTGGCCACCGCGACCCTAACTGTGCCCTATGACGGTAAATCGCCGACGGCCACGCGGTTTTCTGTCGAGTGGCGAAGTGTCATGGTTTAGGAATGTGCGTGCGAAAGGCCCTTCAGCGTACGGCCGACAAAGTAGCCGTTCCCATCCAACGCCTCGGCATAGGTCTTGAACTCCTGCGGAAAATAACACCAGTGGTTCGCCGCCGCCTTGAGCTGCCACGGGTTGCGTCCGGTCAGGATGCTCGCCCGCGACGGCGCGCACTTGGCGGTCGGCGTGTAGGCGTGCGTAAAGAGCACGCCCTCGTGCGCCACACGGTCGAACGCCGGAGTCTTAATCCACGTGCAGCCATACGCGCCCGCATGACCGTACGACCAGTCATCTGCCAGCGCGAACAGGATGTTTGGCCTTCGGCCTCTTTCTGCCTGTGCAAAGGCAGCGCCCTGAATGAAGGCCATGAGCACGATAAAACCGCAAAAAAATCGCTTCATAATCGTATCCAAGGAAGGATGGACAGGGTTTAATTCCAGCAACTGAAGCGCCTTCTCATAAACGCCCCACGGGTTAGGATGTTGCTCCCATTCGTCCTTACTTCTTCATCGTCTCCGCCGGCACGACGGCATACGCATGTGCAACCGGCTTGCGGCTGTCCAATGCGTTTTTCTCATGCTCCACGCTCTGCTTGATAAAATCGTCATACTTTGGCCACTGCTTGATGTAATTCAAGGCCATGGCCGCGCTGTACTCCGTCTTGTTTTTGAAGCTGTCGTAATGCGCCTGCACGGCCGCCGGGTCATCCACGTTGACCTTATCGTGGCTCTGCATCCAGCGCCGCGTGTTCAGCAGGCTGCGCGCCTGCACCTCCGCGTTCCGCCGCTGCTCGTTGTGCCGCGCCACACCCTGCGCCTGCTTGAACTGCGGCGTCGCCTCGTTAAAGGCTAGGTTAATTCCACGTGCCAGTTCGCTTGCCGAGTGACGTCCGACCGCAGCGCCATCGATCCGCACCTCGTACGTTCCCTCGGCGAGTCCGGTCACTGACAGGATCTCTTGGTTGAGGTCCTTTTCGATCGGCAGCAGGTCCAGTATCGCCTTCGCCCCTCCGTCCACAGGGAACGGCAACGCCTTCTCCAGCACCGTAAACGTTATGCCTCCGTCTTTCTTCACCAAGGCCGTCACCTCGGCGTTGTCACATGCGGCAACGCGACCGGCGGCCGCGTCCACGATGACCTTAGACACCACCGGTGACACGCCCTGCGTCTTCAAGAACAGCCACGCCATCATCAGCATGCCGGGATCGCCCGGATGCACCCGGTCAGGCCCCACGATCGTGTACTTTGAATCCTTCTTCTGCTGCTCCAGATTAAGCGCCGTCATCGGCCCGTAGAAGTCCACAACCGTGCCATTATTCTTCGCCGCAAGCTCACGTACGATCGCCGCGCAACGCCCCAGCCCGTCGTTGCATCCCGGCTGATTGTTATCTTTGTCGAGCACCACCGTCTGATCGAACGGGGACGGCGTGATGAAGATGAGCTTCGGATTCCCTGCCTCGGCCCGGATGCGGCCAACGACGCTCCCCATGTTCGCCTTGTATCCATCCAGCGCCTGCTGTTGAGCCTTTTTTTGGTTCTCCGAGGGCGCTGCCACGTAGTTGCCGCGCCCGACATCGTTCATCCCCATCATAATGGCCACCGAAGTCGGCTTGATGTCGATCACGTCCTCCTTGAGCCGTCCGAGCGCCCCGCCTGCCGAATCGCCCGACCGTCCCGCGTTGACAAAGTGCATCGTCCAACCTGGAAAGCGCGTCAGGTAGTAGTCGTAAATTATATTTTGAAAACGCCCGCGGTTCGTGATGCTGTCCCCCAAAAAACAGACGGTCTCCCCATCCGTGAACAACTCACCGCGGGCGACGGTCCCGGCGGTCAAGACCGCCCCGAACAGAACGGCAATCAAACCTATTTTTTTCATTGAAACTTCCCCTTTTTTATTCGTAAAACATGTCCCCGGCCATCAGGCGGGAAACCTCCGCGTTCCAATGAACGCAGTCCTTCACGCCAGCCACCACTGTATCCAGTTTCTTCCCGCAAAGTCCATAAATATCAGCCTCCTAGATTCAGGGCGTAGGCGTAGTGCGTCGCAATCGGGTTGACAATCGGGCCGGCTGTCGCGACAATCTAACTTCTTCGAAATCCCCTTAAGGAGAATTAAATGCCGACTATTTTAGAGCGCGTCGCCGAACTCGGCGTCGTCCCTGTGATTGCGATTGATTCGGTCGCGCATGCCCTGCCCCTGGCCGACGCCTTGATCGCGGGAGGACTGCCGGTCGTCGAGATTACGTTCCGTACCGCCGCCGCCGCCGAAGTCATCCGCCTTCTCGCTAAAGAACGTCCAGCCCTGATCGTCGGCGCGGGCACAGTCTTGACCCCCGAGACCGTACAGATAGCGGTGGACGCGGGCGCACGCTTCGCGGTCGCACCGGGACTCAACCCGCGCGTGGTTCAGGCCGCCCAGGAGCTCAAGCTGCCGTTCGTGCCTGGCATCGCCAATCCGTCCGATATTGAGGCCGGACTGGAACTCGGCTGCAAACTGCTCAAGTTCTTCCCTGCCGAGGCGCTCGGCGGCACCAAACTCCTTTCAGCCCTCTCCGCACCCTACAAGCACACGGGCGTGCGTTTCATGCCCACAGGAGGCGTCTCGACAGCCAATCTGGAATCCTACTTGAAGATCGACACCGTGGCCGCGGTCGGCGGCACTTGGATCGCAAAAAAAGAGGACATGGCCCAAGGCAAGTGGGACGAGATCGCCCAGCGCTGCCGCGAGGCCTGTGCTCTTGTGGCGGCGGCCCGCGGCCTTTAGACGTGACACGCGCAGGGGCCAGCTCTCCAACGGCCTATTTGTCCGGGCGCGGCGGCAGTGGCGCATCTGGACTGCGTTTCACCGAGCAGTGCAGATGCACCCCCGATTTTTTTGGCTTTTCGTAGAGGACGAAATCGAAGCCCGCCTGCCAAGCCAGCTTGGCCAGTTCCGTCAGGCTCATCGTTTCTGAAGTCAGGTCGAGCGCACGGCCCTCGCAGTGCAGGGATGTGGAGAGGTGGATCTTATTCTTTTCCGCCGCGCGGTATGCTTCATGGATTTTGATCGTACCGCGCTTTTTCTCCGTCAGGTTAATCAACCGCTTGAGCGGAACCTCGATCGCACGATGGATCATGTGGTCATCCTCGTCGGGCACCTTGTCATAGTCACTCTCGAACCAGACCCGCTTATCCTCAAAGCGCACCAGCTCATTCGTGGGATTAAAGTGGTCCAGGTCGATCGGCCCCGAGGCGTAAGTCTCCTTGCCCCGTGGCAGGTTGGAGTCCGGCGGAAACGCGGAGGGTGCCTCGCGCACCGGATTGTGTAAATCCGGAGGCGGAGTCGCCGGTTTTTTTTCGGTCACCTCCGGCTTCGCTTTCGCCTCCGAACCCTTCTTTTTGGCACAACTCTCGACGATCAGGCAGAGGGCCAGCGCCACCACGCAGGCGATACCCGCAAACATGATCGCGCCCCTCATCCAGACCCGAAAAGCATCGGGTTCGCTGAAATCCTTAAACTTTCCCGACTTTGAAATCTTACTCAGAAATAACATCAGAATCGTTGTCCTTCTTCACCCTAAACAAACCGCCAATACCGACCGGCAGGGCGAGGATAATGTCCAACATGTATGATACTTTGTATGCCCTGCTTACGCCTCGTACAACGGCTCGGCATCCTCCGCGTCCGCAGCACCGTCACCTAAAATCTCTTTCATCGCCGCGGATGGCTCGTCCGTCGCACCGCTTGCGGCCAGCGGGCTCTGTTCAAATAGCGAGCCGGTCGCTGCGGCCTTTCCCGACTCGTCCTTTTTCTTTTCTTTCTTATAGGCGGCTTTCCGCTCCGCCGATTTCGAGCGCTGCAACGTAGGATCAAGCTCGTTCAACTCGTTCAGATTGCTCAACCCGAAGTGGTCGAGAAAGGTCGCTGTCGTGCCATATAAAAAAGGGCGTCCCGGCAACTCGCTACGCCCCACAATGCGGATCAGGTGCAGTTCCATCAGCGCCTTGACGATATGATCCACCACCACGCCGCGGATCGCCTCGATCTCCGCCTTCGCGATCGGCTGGCGGTACGCGATGATCGCCAAGGTTTCCAGCGAAGGCCGCGACAGCCGATTGGGGCGGTCGATCTTGAGCAGGTTCCGCACCCAGCGCCCGCAGCTCGGCTGCGTCTGGAACCGGAACCCGCCGTTGATCTCAGCGACCTCGATGCCCAGCTCCAGCCGCTTCAGCTCGATCGCGATGCTCTCGATCGCGTCGCCGATTTCGCGCGGCGAAGCTTCCGCGAACAGCTTGACCGTCTCGCTCTGCCCGCCATCCGCCTCGGCCACGCTCTTCAAACATGTGCGGATTTCCTCGACCGTCAACGGGTGATCCGACCCGAACAGCAACGCGCCCACGAGCTGCTGTAGACTCGACGCCACCGGCAATTTGACATCATCAGGATTCGACATGCTCGCCACCTCCGATCACCGGCGGCTGATGCGCCTCGTCGGAAAAATCGTCCACCGGCAAAATGAGAATCTCGTGGAAAGCTGCATTTTGATGGAGCACAATCTGCCGCAGGCGCAACAGCTCCAAAAGCGCCAAAAAAGTCACAATCACCTCGGCCCGGTGCGACTCGGAATTGAACAGCGAGGAAAAGGCCACCCGGCTCCCCGCCTTGGTCATCGCGATGATCGCCTCCATCTTGTCGGGCACAGACCAGCGGATCGGCTCCAAATGGCTCAACGGCTCCATCGGCGTCCGCGACAGCACCTCCTGAAACGCGGTCAACAGGTCGAACAGCCCGATATCGCCCAACGCCTGCCCCGCATCCTCGGGCTCTTTCTCGAAGACCGGACTTTCGCCGCCAAATGAAAAGGCCTCGCTCTGTAGCGTCTCCAGCTCGAGCAGTTGTCCGGCCGCATCCTTAAACTTCTTGTACTCGATGAGCTGCCGTACAAGATCCAGCCGCGGGTCAACCCAATCCTCGTCCGACTCCTCCACGGCCGCCCGTGATTCAACCGGCAACAGCATCCGGCTCTTGATCATCATCAGCGTCGCGGCCATCACCAGAAACTCGCCCGCAATGTTCAGATCCAACATGCGCATCACTTCGAGATACGCCAAGTACTGCGTCGTGATCTTTTCAATCGGAATGTCGTAGATATCGACTTCTTCTCGGCGGATCAAATACAGCAGCAGATCGAGAGGCCCCTCAAAGACCTCCAGATCAACCTTGTAATCATCAGCCAACAGCGCTTCGATCGACATTTATGCTAACCCCACGGCCTTACGCGCCTTGTCCAAGGTTATGGCAGCCTCGGCCCGCGCCCGGTCAGCCCCTTTGCGCAGGATCTCTTCAACGTAGTCGGGGTGCGCCTGCAACTCGGCGCGCTTGGCGCGAAACGGCGCGAAAGACTCCTCGAAAATCGCGTAAAGCGCCTTCTTGGCATGGCCGTACCCATAGTTGCCGCCGCGGTAGTTGGCCTCCATCTCGGCCTGCTGCGCCTCGTTCGCGAACAGCTTGTAGAGCGCGAAGATGTTGCAGGTTGCCGGGTCCTTGGGTTCCTCCAGCGGCTTGGAGTCAGACACGATCTTCATGATGCGCGCCTTGGTCTCCTTCATGTCGCCGAACAGCTCAATCGTGTTCCCGTAGCTCTTGGACATCTTCTGTCCATCCAAGCCCGGCACCACCGCCACATCCTCCTGGATGGAAGGCTGGGGAATGGTGAACACCTCGCCGAACTCGTTGTTGAACTTGATCGCGATGTCGCGCGTGACCTCCACGTGCTGCTTCTGGTCACGTCCGACCGGCACGATGTTCGACTGGCACATCAGGATATCCGCGGCCATCAGCACCGGATAGGCGAAAAGACCGTGCGTCGCCGCGATGCCCTTGGCCACTTTGTCCTTGTAGGAGTGGCAGCGTTCCAGCAGTCCCATGGGCGTCACGACCGAGAGAAGCCACGCCAGCTCATGCACTTCCGGCACATCGCTCTGGCGATAAAAAACCGTGCGCGCGGGATTAAGACCGCACGCCAAAAAATCCAGCGCGACATCCCACGTGTCTTGCTTGAGCCGTTCACGGTCATGCACCGAGGTCAACGCATGATAGTTTGCGATGAACAGATACGCCTCGCCCTTTTCTTGCAAATGCAGCGCCGGACGCATCATGCCGAAATAGTTGCCCAAATGCAGTTTGCCCGACGGTTGAATGCCCGAGAGAATTCTCATGTTTCACAATCTCGCTTAATGGTTCGATAAAAGAATTTTTTATAATACCTTTCCACGCCTGTTTTTACAAGCCTTGACCCGGGAGTTGAAAGCGGTGTAAAAGGCTGATAGAATATCATAATTAAGATCCGAATTCGGCCTTGCCGATTCCCTGCTGCCGCTTCGGCCGCAATGGATCTTATACTGACTGCGCAGCCTGCAAAGTGAACCTATGAACACTCTCGCCTCTCCTTGCCGTACACTGAGCCGTCGCGGCTTCCTCCGAACCGCAAGTCTGGGCACTGCGGCCGTGGCCTGCCTCCCTTCACGGCTTCAGGCCTCAGAAGCCCGCCGGCCCAACATCATCTTCCTGCTGACCGACGATCAGGGCTGGGGCGACGCCGCCTGCTGGGGCCACCCCTACTACAAGACCCCCAACCTTGACCGCCTCACCCGCGAAGGGACCCGCTTCTCGCAGTTCTACGTGGCCAATCCCGTCTGTTCGCCCAGCCGCACCGCTTTCATGACCGGCCGCTACCCCGCGCGCTTCGGTATCCATGGGCACTTCGCCACGCACGAGCAGAATGCCGCCCGCGTGATGCCCGACTGGCTGGACCCAAAGGCACCGACAGTCACTCGTCTCCTGCAATCCGCTGGTTACGTGACGGGCCACTTCGGCAAGTGGCACCTCGGCAGCGGCGAAGGTGCGCCGGAGCCGGGCGCCTACGGCATCGACCGCTCGGTCACCCTCGTCTCGAACGGCCCGCAATTGCGCGAGAAGAACGCCAAGCCCGAGCCGCACTGGTGGGGCAAGTCCACGGCCCAGATCATGGACCTCTCCATCGCCTTCCTGCGCGAGAACAAGGACAAGCCCTTCTACCTCAACATCTGGACGCTCGTCCCCCACGCCACCCTCGATCCCACTCCGGAACAACTGGCTGTTTACGATACGCTGGAGCCCCAAGCCGAAAACCCCGCCTTTGGAAAATGGACGCGCGACTACTATAAATCCGCCAAGGATCTGCGCTCTCAGATGCGTGTTTTCGCCGCCTCCATTACCGACCTCGACACGCAGGTGGGTCGGCTTCTCGACACGCTCAAGGAACTCGGCCTCGACCAGAAAACGCTCCTTGTATTCAGCAGCGACAACGGGCCCGAAGACTACACCATCGGCAATGCCGCCAACGCCGGCGTCGGCTCACCCGGCCCCTTCCGCGCCCGCAAACGCAGCCTCTATGAAGGCGGTGTGCGCACGCCGCTGGTGGCCCGCTGGCCCGGCCGCGTGAAGGCCGGCACCTTTGACCAGACCTCCGTCATCGGCTCGGTCGACTTCCTGCCCACAGTCTGCGCACTGACAGGCGTAAAAACGCCGCCCGGCGTGTCGCTCGACGGTGAAGACGTCAGCGACCTGCTGTTCGGCGGACCATCCCGCCCACGCAAAGGCTCGCTGTACTGGGAGTGGCGCTCGCGCGTGGCCGGCAACCCGGAATACACCCCGCCGCCGCTGGCCGTGCGCGATGGCCCTTGGAAACTGCTGACCAAACTTGACCGCAGCGGCGCGGAACTCTACGACATCCCGAACGATCCTGCTGAAGAACACAACCTCGCAGCCGCCCATCCCGACGTGGTCTCGCGCCTCACGGAGCTTGCCCTCGCTTGGAAGGCCACATTACCACCCGGCGAAGAGCAGCCGCTGCCGCCCTCGGAAAAGGTGATGAAAGGCCGCGCCTCCATGTTCAGCCAAAAAGACACGAACAAAGACGGCCAGCTCACCCTCGAAGAATACCTCAACAAATTCCCTGATCCCGCCGAAGGGCGTCGCCGCTTCCCCGGCTTCGACACCAACAAGGATGGCGTGTTGAGCGAACGGGAGTTCATCCGCATGGGAGCCCCGTAGAGGCTTAGCC
>JBBRJN010000124.1:0-8192 GCA_038219365.1 Kiritimatiellia bacterium
GCCTATGCGTACCGTCTGCGCCTCAGCGCACCGCAGCCCGATTTTGCCTTGCGTACGGTGCCCTCGCGCGTGGTGATGAAGGGCAAAGATTCCGCCGGGATCACGGTGTACGCCATCCGCAAGGACGGGTTCACGGGCCCGATCCGACTGGAGGTCAAGGACGGTGCCGCCAAAGGCTTTGTTCTTCAAGGCGCTCCGCTGATCGGTACGCAGACCGTTGCGAAGGTAACTATTAAGACTACCCTCGCTGAAACAGAAGAACCGGTCGCGCTGGTCATTCAGGGCGTTTCTACGAATGCGGGCGTGGCGCTGGTGCGCGAGTCCGTGCCGAGCGAGGACCGCATGCAGGCTTTCCTGTGGCGGCACCTTGTACCTGCCCAGGAGTTTCTGGCCGAGGTGTACAACCCCGCCACCGCGCCCAAAGAGCGAAAGAAGGGGAAGGGCAAGGGCAAGTGAGTAGTGAGCGTCTCACCGGATCGGAAACAGCAGGAAAACACCCACGGTCCAGAGCGCGTGCGAAACGATGCAGGCCGTCAGGTTGCCGCGCCAGCGGTAGAGCAAACACCAGAACCCGCCTGCCACGAACGCGGCCATCACCAGCATGAAATTACCTGAGGCCAGGTGAACCGCGCCATAGAGCAGGACCCCGATCATCAGACCTCTGTTGGGCCCCCACCGGTTTACGGCGGCCCGCTGCACATAACCGCGCCAAAAAAGCTCTTCGCCGGGACTCGTCACCAGCAGGAGCACCGCGCCGACCAGCCAAGGGTTGCCCAGCTCGCGGATCGCATAGATCGCCTCCACCTGTTTCGGCGCGAAGCCGAACACGCGTGCCGCGCAGAAATCGCCCAGCCAAAAGATCGCGTACAGCACAACGGCTGCCGCCACACCGATCAGCACCTCGCGCAGCGTCACCTCCGTCCGCCGCCACGGCACGCCAGCGACAAGGAACGAAAGCACGCAGAGCACGCAGACCGTGACTGTGATTTTCACCCAGAAATTACCGGCCGGACAACCAAAGACCCAGCAAAAGCCCACCGCCGCCAACGCCGCCAACATCTCGAATTTCTTATCCATCTGACCTTTCCGCAGGGCCGGCGAATCGTTACTCCAAGGTCATCTTCGCGGCTTCGGCGCGGGCCTTGGCCAAAACCTCGGCCACGCTCACGGGCACGCCACCGCGCCGCTTACTCTCGTCTGCAGCCTCCATGAAGGCGAAGATTTCCACGGTGTCTTCCGGAGCGACTGGAGCCACGCCGGTCTTAAAGAACTTGGCGATTTCCACGAGCATCAGGCCATATCCTTTGTAGTCGTCGACGCGCTGCACGCTTTTTTTGAAGAAAACATCCGCGCCAAAGGCATAGCTGCTGTCGCGGTTGCCGCGGAAGGTGCCGATGCGCCCGTCGTTCCAGGTGCCGACCGCAACATCCGTTCCCGGCGTGCTGACGCGGACGACGGTCACGCACCCCGTGCCCATCAGCGTGAAAAGCTGTTCCACCCCATGGATGCCGTACCAGAAGAGGTCGGGATGGGTTTTCTCTAGCGAGCAGGGCCCATAGGTTTCCGCGCCGATCACGTTGCCGTACTTTCCTGATAGGATCGAGGCGGTGTTGGTCGTGTACCGCAGCGAAGAGCAGGAGAACATCGGCGCATGGTAGCGTTTGGCCGCATCGAAGAGGGCGATGCACTGCGCCAGCGAGCCCGCGATGGGCTTGTCGATGAAGACCCGCTTGCCGGACTTGAAGACGGGCAGAGCCTGTTTCAGATGCACGCGGCCGTCATTGGACTCCAGCAGGACCACGTCGCAGCGCTTGAGCAACTCATCGATCGAATCGACCACCTCCACGCCGAAGGGCTTGATCTTTTCGAGATAGCCCGGCACGCGGCTGGTGCTGGAGACGATATCCTCACTGCCCTTGGGATAGACGGCCACCACGCGGAACCCCGCATATTCCGGCGCTGGATTCGTTGCATTGAACGCCTTGGTGAATTCTAGGCAATGCGAGGTGTCCAGCCCGATTATGCCGACTTTGATAACCTCCTCCGCATGGAGCACACACGCGAGCAAAACAGCGACAGAACTTCCGATAAACGTACGCATAGTCTCAAACCTTTCTGCCTGTATTAAACACCACCCGCCCCGCGTTGACAAGCGCGGAAAGCGCGTAAAGGGTAAAGCCCCTTGTATGGGGGTCGGGAACCTGCTACGCTTCTTCCCAACAATGGGAGCTATTTATGAGACCGTTTTTTCCTTTTATCGCGGGGGCTCTGGCGGCGGTCGCGGCGCGTGCCGAGGTGCCGCAGGGGCTTATCCTGCGTTTCACGTTTGACGAGTTCCGAAACGGCGGCATGATGCTCCCCGACATGACCGGCAGCAATAACAACGGGCGCGTTTCCGGCGTCCGGTACGCGGCCGCAGGCCGGCTCGGCGGCGGGTGTGAGTTTACCGGAAAGAACAGCTCTGTCCAAGTGCCGAGCGCTCCGTCGCTGAACATCAGGCGGGGGACTTTTTGCACCTGGTTCAAAACCGACAAGTCACCCTTGCCGGACCGGGTTCTCTTTGAAAAGGGCGTGGACACCGGCTTTGCGCTGCTCGTGGCGGGAGGCGGCAAGGAGGCGGCCCGCAAGGGAAAGCTGATCGCCACGGTGGCCGGGCATGAAGCGCTCAGCAACGAAAGCGTCGCGGACAACGCCTGGCATCACGCCGCCGCCACCTTCGATGGCGAGAACCTGAAGCTCTACGTCGACGGTGCGCTCCAGAAACAGGTGACGGCTTGGCGCGGTGAAATACCCGGCAACACGCATGACCTGACCCTCGGGATGAATCGCTCAACCCCTTCGTTCAAGGAGAAAGAGGCGGCGTTCGAGGGCCTGCTGGACGAGGTCATGCTCTTCAACCGGGCACTCTCCGAAGCAGAGATCAAAGACGTGCTCGCCGCGACGAAACCGAAATTCACCAAGCAGCAGGTGGAGCGTCGCCTTGCGGAGCTCAAGGACCTGCTTGACCGCGGGCTGATCCTACAGGAGTTTTATGACCGCAAGGTCAAAGAGTGCGAGGTTGACAAGTAGAAGGATGTACGTGGGTTCGTTAGAAGATGGCTGACGGAGAACAGAGACTGTGGCGGGAGGCCTTGGAGCGGCTGCGGGTGCTGGATGCGGCATGGGAAGACGTCTCGGCGCGGCTGCTTGAGCTGGAAAGGTGCCGTGTTTGGATGGCCGCGCAAAGCACGCTTCCGCGTCTTGCGGGGCTGGCGGAGCTGCTCAAGCCTGAGCTGACCAGGCTCCAATTCTGGAGCGTGCTGGTGCCCGCCGAGCGCGAGGTCGCACGGTGCAAGATCACCGATGTCGATATTCTCGATGCGGATTTGGCGGCCGGCGCGGCGGCGGGTACGGTCATGCCGCTGACCGTGGTGGCGGATTCCCTCCGCTCAGCCTTCAACCTCGGCGGCATCTTCCGCACGGCGGAGTGTTTTGGCGTGAGCGAGCTGGTGCTGTGCGGATACACGCCGCTGCCGGAGCAGCCGCAGGTCGCACGTGCGGCGCTAGGCGCGGAGAAACTGGTGCCGTGGCGCTATGTTGAGAATGTCCATGCGGCGATCGCCGGACTTCAGGCGGCGGGCACGCGCTGTCTGGCCTTGGAGACGGTGTCAGGCGCACCGGGCATCGCCGAGTTCGACTGGCCGTTTCCCTGTGCGCTGGTGCTGGGAAACGAGCGTTTCGGGCTCGATGCGGAGGTGCTGGAGGCCTGCGACGGCGTGGTCAGGATTCCGCTTTACGGGTGTAAGAACTCGCTTAATGTGGTGACCGCCTTCGGGGTTGCGGCTTGTGAAATCAGGCGGCAGTTCGAGGGAAGGGCTTAGGCGTCCGGAGTGGCATGGGCGTCCCGCCCATGAACAATGTGGCGAGTGTCTGCTGTTGGTCCAGTTGCGCACGTAACCACGGGCGAGACGCCCGTGCCACATTGGGCGTCCCGCCCATGAATCACGGGCAAGATGCCCGTGCCACAGGGGGCTTTTCAAGAGCCTCTTTCGTCGCACCCGCCAGGCGTCCCGAGGCGAACGCCCAGGTCAGGTTGTAGCCGCCGCAAGGTCCGTCGAGATCGACGACCTCTCCCGCGCACGACAGCCCGCTGATCCGACGGCAGGCCAACGTTCGAGGGTCCAGTTCGCCGAGCGCCACGCCCCCGCGCGTCGCCATGGCCCGGTTCCAGCCGTCGGTGGCTGAACAGGTGAGCTGCTGGTCGGCGCAAGCCAGTGCCAGAGCCCCCAAGGTGCTTTTCTTCGCGCGTGCGACAGAGGTTTCCGCCGCGTCCGTCAGGCCGCACAAGGCGACCGCCAAGGCACGAGGAAGCTCGCCTGCGAGCAGGTTGTGCAGCGCGCGTCCGCCGTGTTGCTGCCGCCACTTTTCAAATAAGGCCGTCCAGTCGGCAGACGAACGTTCGGCGATGAAGGAGACGCGGACTGGCACGGAGGGAGTCCGCAGCAAGCGAAAGGCGACTTCGCCGGAGAGTGCCAACGCGGGCGGTCCGCTGAGCCCCTTGTGGGTGAAGAGCACCGGGCCTGTCAGCAACTGCTTGGGCGCGCCTTTGACATCCAGACGCATCCCGCCCTGCTCGCACACGATGCCGGAAAGTGTCCCGGGCCAGCGCTCCTGCAGGGTCAGGCCCGCCAGCGCCGGAACCGGCGGGGTGATGGCAAGGCCCGCCTCCTGGGCCAGCGCAAAGCCGGAGCCGTCCGAGCCCAAGGAGGGATAGCTCTGGCCACCTGCCGCAAGAATCACACGCCGGGCGTTTAAGATGCCGTGCGAGGTTTGGACACCGATTATACGCGGGAGCGGAGCCTTTTCGGCGGTTTCACTCTCGACCAAAATTCGCGTGGCCCGCACGCCGCAACGGATCTCAGCACCGTTGGCACGTGCGGCACGTTCGAGAGCCAGCGCCACGTCAGCGGCCTTCTGCGAAACCGGAAAGACACACCCGTCCGGCTCCACGACGGTTTCGACGCCGAGGCTGCGGAAGAAGGCGCTGATCGCGTCCGGCGGAAAGGCGCGCAGGGCAGGTGCCATGAAGCGCGCCTGGGGGCCGAAAACGGCCATGATGCCGTCGGCATCCGTGCTGTGGGTCAGGTTACACCGCCCGCCACCCGTTGCCAAAAGCTTACGGGCGGGCGCGCTGAGCCGGTCGATCACGACCGTGCGTCCGCTCGTAAAACAAGCGGCGGTGAGCCCCGCAGGGCCACCGCCGATAATCAGCGTATCGAAGATATTCAAAAGATCACGTTACGGGTTAAATAAAAAAGATTACAGGCTAGCAGGCGAAAAATAAACAGCCCCCTAGCGTGTAACCTATAACGCGGCTGCAACGCCTACCGCTGCTGCTCTTCGGCGATGAGGGCGATCATCCGGTTGATGTTGGCGGAGGCATCGCTCTGAAACTTGAGAACGCCCTGGCACATGTTGACCAGTTCCGCACACCGGTGCAGGGTGGTCATGCGCGACTTCTCAAGTTCCGTGCGCCGCATCTTGATGCTGTTCAACGTCTCTTCCAGCTCGTTAATGCGCTGCTCGCTTTTGAGCATCATGCGGCGCGTCTGGAAAAGCTGGGTGAGCAGCTCGCCGGCCGAAAGATCAAGGTCATCGATCTTCATGCCGTCAGGAATCGGGACGAGAACCGGCTGTTCGCAGGCCACACAGTTGATCTGCAGGCCGGCCCCCCGATAATCGATAGCGAGGTTATGACCGCAGTGTGGGCAATCGAACACAATGTCGGTTACCCGGATTTCGTCACTCTCATCGAGTGGCAGGTCAGCGACCTGAGCCTCCTCGGCCAATTCCTCAGCCTCGGGCGTATTCTGATCCGTCGGATTCTTCATCATAAAAACCTCCCACGGTACACTGTGCGATGCTCAAGCTAACGTTCGTCTCGCCTCGTGCCACTCGCCGCGCAACTAGGGCTTAACGACCTTACCCTGCTTGATGCAGGAAGCGCAGACCTTCATACGGCACGCGCCACCTTCAGTCGTCTGGGCGCGGACCTTTTGGATGTTCGGCAGGAAACGACGTTTCGTGATACCCGTCGTGTGCAAACCGATGCCACCCTTGTACTTGGCAAGACCGTGGCGGACAATCGTGTTACCCGCCATCGGACCCTTACCGCAAATATCACAAACTTTGGACATGACCGTTACTCCTTTGGAAAGGGTGGAGATAGTAGCACCTTCCCGACTGTCGCACAAGGGTAAACGTCAGCAATTCGTTTTTCCGCTTTCCCGATCCAAAAACGTCCGCCGGTCCAAGCATCCGCCGCACAAAGAAACACATTCTGCCGCTTGACCTTCAACAGAATAAAATCGCACCCCAGACATTGCCGGACGGGGTAATTTAAAGAAAAACCAAGAGATTATAAGACGGTGTTTTTTCGCGGCTGACAACCGCTCGTTAATGCGCTATCCTGTCGAAAAACAAGGGGGAATATGAGAATGAAAACAGCGCTTTGCGTGTTGGTCGGCCTGTTGGCCGGAACCGTGGCCGTTCAGGCCGGAACTGTTAAAAAAATCTATGTCGCGCCGGACGGCAGCGATGCCGCATCAGGCTCGTGGTGGCATCCGTTCGCCACGTTCGAACGCGCCCAGGAGGCGGTCAAGTCGTTTAAGGAGACCACGCCTGCGAGTCAGATCGAACGCATTGAGGTCCTCTTTAAAGGCGGCACCTACACGCTTGAGAAACCGATCGTACTCCAGCCCGCGCAGGGCGGCACCGCCGCCTATCCCGTGCTCTACCGCGCCCGCGGCGGGCAGGCTCCGATCTTCACCGGCGGCCGCGCGGTCACGGGCTGGACCATCGGTACAAACGGCGCGTGGACCACGCACCTGCCCGAGGTGAAGGCGGGCACGTGGGACTTTGCGCAGCTTTTCGTCAACGGCACCCGGCGCTTCCGCCCGCGCCTGCCCACGAAGGGGTATTTCACGACCGCAGGCGACTTCGAGAAGAACAGCAACGGCATCAACGGCTTCCTTTACCAGAGTAACGACCTCAGCGCCGCGTGGGCCAACTTACCCGACCTCGAATTCCACGTCCTGCATGTCTGGTCCGCCTCGCGCATGCGCGCAGCCTCGATTGACTCCGCGCTGAAAGCGGTGAAATTTCCCGTGACGCGCGCCTTCAACAGCGACTGGGCCAACTTTAAAAACCGCCGTTACTGGGCCGAGAACGTGAAAGAAGCCTTCGGTATTCCCGGCGAGTGGTATCTCGACCGGCCGACCGGCATGCTCGCCTACATGCCGCTTGCCGGCGAGACGCCTGAAAAGGCCCTCGTCGAGGTACCGCGCCTCTCGCAGCTTCTCATCTTCCAGGGCTTTGAGAACCAGCCGCTCGTCAACACCTGTCTCGACGGACTGGTCTTCCGGCAATCCCAGTGGGTCACGCCGGCCGAGGGCAATTTTACGCCGCAGGGCGAGATGAACATCCCCGCTGCCGTGGAGTTCGTCTGCGCGCGCGGCATCACGCTGCGGCGCTGCGCCTTCACCCAGCTCGGCGGCTACACCTTGGCGTTCGGCCCGGGCGCACACTCCAACACCGTGGACCACTGCCTGATGACCGACCTCGGCGCGGGCGGCGTCAAGATCGGCCCGCCCTTCGTCGGCTACCGCATGGCCGCGCCCCCCAAGAACGTGCTCACGCCCGACGCGCCGGACGGGCTCGCCAAGACCACCTCGGCCATCACGATCAGCAACTGCCGCATCACCGGCGGCGGCCGCATCCATCCCGCCGCGCACGGCGTCTGGATCGGACACTCCTCGTTCAACCGCATCCTGAACAACGAGATCAGCGACCTCTACTACACCGCCGTTTCCGTCGGCTGGGTCTGGGGCTACGCCGAACCTTCGCGCACGCACCACAACGAGGTCGCCCTCAATCACCTGCACCACATCGGACAGGGCGTGCTCTCTGACATGGGCGGCGTCTACACCCTGGGACTCTCGCCCGGGACCACGGTTATCGGAAACCATATCCATGACGTCTACGCCTTCGACTACGGCGGCTGGGGCCTCTACACCGACGAGGGCTCGACCGGGATACGCATGGCCAACAACCTCGTGTACAATGTCAAGACCGGCGGTTTCCACCAGCATTATGGACGCGAGAACGTCATCGAAAACAACATCTTCGCCAACTCGCTCAAGGACCAGCTGCAG
>JBBRJN010000125.1:0-8128 GCA_038219365.1 Kiritimatiellia bacterium
CGATCTGCTGGGGGGCCATGATATCGCGGATCAGCACCGAGTTGAGCGAGATTCCCCACGGGGCGCAAACAGCCTTCAGATAGGTTTCAAGGCTATCTTGAAAGGCCTGGCGCGACTCGCCGACGATGAACTCGGTTGCGGTTTTTTTGCTGCCTTCGATGCGGAAGAAGCCGCGCGCACTGGGCAGGATCAGCTTCTGCATGATGTCGTCCATGTCTCCGACCTCGTGGGTGAGCAGGGCGGCCTTTTCGACATTGAGATTGAACTCCAGCGTGCCTTCGACCGTAATCGGAAAGCCGTCGAGCGTCAGGAACAGGATCGCGTCGCCGCCGCTGAGCTCGAAGCGCTGGCTCTGGATGTTGACGATCGAAACCGCGTAGAGGAACGGGTTGAGGCGGTGCGTGCCTTCCTTGAGAACCTCGCTCTGGACACCCTTGGCGTTTTTGGCGACGAGGAACCCCTTGTCGGCCAAGGAGGTTGAACCCGCCCCGCTCAGGATGTCTTCGCCGCAAAGCGAGGTGACCACGCCCACATTTCCAGGCGCGATTTTGATATCGTCGAAGAGCTTCACCTCATAGGCATACGGGTTGATGCGGTGTTTACCGGTGCCGAGCACCTCGCGCACAATCCCTTTGTAACTCTCATCCGGCGCGATGATCTTGCCGCCGGGAAGGTCTTTGCCAAATTTGCGCACCAGCACGCCGAATTTGCCGGCCGGGATGTCGGTGGCCTGCGTGTTCGTCCAGCTCCAGGTGTAAGGGTTGTAGAAGAAACGACCTTCCGGAAGGACTTCGGGCTGGAGTCCTTTGTATTCAGGCGATACCGCAAGAATCTGGTCAGTCGGCAGGTTCTTGCCTGTTTTCTTGAGGAGAATAGCAATCTCGCCATTGCCCGGCTCAATCCGCCAAAAAAACCAAACCCACAAAGGAATGAACAGGAGGACGGGCAAGACCAGAAAAGGAAGCGCGGCCATCGGGTTCATCGGGGGGAGAGGTCCACGCGGCGGGGGTGACGCGGGACGGCGCGGCATAAAGGGGCGTTGGGCAACCAGCGGCGGCGGAACAGGATCAAGCTCTTCATTCATAGGGCGACCTCCAATAGGGGAATTACTGTACCGGAGGTCAGGTCAGACTGTCGAGGTCAAACCACCTCCATACTCCATACTAAGGCCGAGGTGCGGGCGTTCTTATTTTTAGCGAATCGACGGAATCGAAAAATCCGATTGATTCGATTCTCGCGACTCCTTCGACTGGAGAGAATGTATTGGGTTGCTGGCATCGCCCGCGTTAGGTTAAAATAGCAACCGAAAATGAACCGTCAAGTGCTGAAGGTCAACCCTGCGGTGGTTTGCATTCTGCTGGTGCTCACACAGCGGACAGAGGCGCTTGTTTACTGCGTGACCAACGCCGTGGACGAGCACCGGATCGCGCCGACCGGCGACCGGGCGAACAGCGGCTGGAACGAAACCGCGCAGATCGGAGACTTTCTCGGGACCCTCATTCACTCCAACGCGATGCTGACGGCCAAGCATTTGAATTTCGGCGTGGATGTCCAGTTTTACCACGAAGGCGTTACGCATACGGTGACCACGGTGGCAAACGATGCGGAAAGCGATTTCACGGTTCTGTTCTTCACGCCGCCTGTCACTAACATCGCATACCTCAATATCGAGACGAACGACATCTGTTCGGAAGTTGTGCTTCAGGGCCGGGGGATGGAGCGCGGGGCCGAAGTGATCCGAGCGGACGGGCAAACGAACGGGTGGGAATGGGCCAAGGACAAATGGTGGTCGATCCGGCGATGGGGCGTCAACCGGTATGAGGGCGAAGCGGAGGGCGGGCTTCTCGCCGTGGCCGCTTTTGACAACACCGGCGATCCGGACGAATGTATGTTGTCGCCCGGCGACAGCGGGGGCCCCGGTTTTATCCGCTCGGGTAGCGGGTGGAAACTGGCGACCGTGAACTACGCCGTCGATCCCACGACCTTCACCCTTTCGACCAATCCCGTTGCCAGCTTCGAAGCGTCGCTATACGACTGCGCAGGTCTGTATTTCGACAACAGCGGCACATGGAGTTACGTGCCTCCTGAGGCGTCGCCCGCGCCCTGCATCATGGTGAATACCCGTGTGTCGCAGCGCATCAGCTGGATCACCAACACCGTGGCGGGGATCACTTTTCCGGCGGACATCGGAGTGGCTTGGCGCTGTGAGACGAACCTGCCTTCGGCCAGTAAGGCCGCCGAAGGGTTGTGGTTTGAGGTGATCGTCACCAATGCCGGCCCGTATACCGCACGCGATCTGGCGTTCGACATCACCTGGCCTAGCGGTGTGCGGCAGCGCACCTGCACCGCATCGCAAGGCACCTGTGCAACCAACCGATGGTCGTTGCCCGCGCTCGCGGATGGCGGCACGGCGACCCTGCGGGTGGATACGGTGGTGTGGCGCTCGAACGCCGGGTGGGGCACCAATCGCGTGAGCGTGACCGGCTCGGACAAGCCGGATAACGTGACCACAAATAACTCGGACGCCTGCGCCGTGTTTCTTCCCGCCACCGCCACGCGGTTCATGGTTGAGTGAGCCTCGTGCGGTACGGGCGCGGGGTGTCCTACAGATCATCCCCTCGGAAATCGATCATGAGGAGGCCGAGGGCCAGATCGAAAACCTCGGCGGCATCTACGCCGACCTCGGCTCCCACCAGAACAAGCTGCGCGCCTAGGCCGACCTCGGTGTCGGAATAGCCGGGGTTCGATTCGTAGCTGGTCACGGTGGCGTCGGCCAGACCTGCGGCCAGGCCGCTGCGGGTTTCGGTGCCGAATAGCCACGGAACATGCGGGAACTGTCGGGGTCCGGGCAGGCCCAGATACGCCGACGCGTAGGAGCCGAGAAAGATGTCCGTATATTTCGTGACCCGGAAGCCCAAGGCGAGGCCGGGTCCGAGGCGCACCCGTAAACGCACGATATCGAGCACATCGAAGATTCGGTTGGGAATATAAAGCAACAGTTTGTGGCCAAATCCGTGTTGGGTGGGTTGGGCGACCGGTACCGCCGGGGGGCTGACGTGTTGTGCTTCAGGAGCGACCTGAGCCGAGGCCACGATGCCGGTTTTTACCGTTTCAGCCGCGAATGCCGTAAAGAGCAGGGATAGCGCAATCAGACCTGAGATGGCGACGGATTTCATGTGCAGTCTCCTTTTTGTTGGAAAAAGTTTAAACAAATCGGGTGAAAAAGCAAAGGCCGATTATGGCTATTGGCGAGATTCTGACGCTGCGAGGGCGGCGAGCGGGAAGGGTTCCAGACAGCGCGTCAGGATACCCTGCATGTAGGCGATCAGCACGCCGTAGTTGACGATCGCGACGCCTGCGGCCTTGGCCTGCGCGATGCGGTAGTGCATCTCGCGGCGGTTGAGCATGCACGCGCCACAGTGAATAATGAGCGCGTACTGGGTCAGCTCCTTTGGATACTTCATACCGCTGGCGTGCTCGAAAACGAGCTGCTTGCCCGTATGCTGCCGCAGCCAGCGAGGGATCTTGACCGTGCCGATGTCGTCCGACTGCCGGTGGTGCGTGCAGCCCTCCGAAACGAGGATGCGGTCGCCGTCCTTGAGTGTCTCCACCGCCTTTGCGCCGCGCACGAGCGTTTCGAGGTCGCCCTTGTAGCGGGCGAAGAGAATCGAAAACGAAGTCAGCGGCACGTCGCGCGGCGTGTCGGCCGAGACCTTGGCGAAGACCTGAGAGTCGGTGATGACGAGGCGCGGCTTCTTGGCGAGGTTCTCCAGGGTCTCGCGCAGCTCGAACTCCTTGGTCACGACCGCGATGGCGTCAGCCTCCAAAATGTCGCGGATGGTCTGCTGCTGCGGCAGGATCAGCCGACCTTTGGGAGCGGCCTTGTCGATCGGCGTGACCAGCACCACGAGGTCCGAGGGGCTTAGCAAGTCGCCCACGAGCTGGAACTTGTCGGCCTCCTCGGGCACGATCTTAGCGAGCGCGAGCTTCAGTTCCTCCACGCCCTCCTGCGTGGTAGACGAGACGCAGTGCACCGGAACCTGGGCGACCTCTGCGGCCCGCTTCAACGCCTCTTCGGAAGGCGGCGCGAGGTCGGCTTTGTTAAAGACCACGAGCAGCGGGATGTTTTTGGCGCGGACCAGCGCGAGGATCGCCTGCTCGCACGTGCCGATGCCGAACTCGGTCTCGGTCACAAGCAGGGCCACGTCGGTCTTGTTCAGCACGTCGCGCGTGCGCTGGATACGCAGTTCGCCCAGTGCGCCCTCGTCGTCGAGGCCCGGCGTGTCGATGATCATGATCGGGCCGAGCGGCAGCAGTTCCATGGCCTTGTAGACCGGGTCGGTGGTGGTGCCTTTAACGTCCGAGACGATCGAGACCTCCTGGCCGGTGAGGGCGTTGATGAGGCTGGACTTGCCGACGTTGCGGCGTCCGAACAACGCGATGTGAACGCGCTCGCCTTGGGGTGTGGTGTTAAGGCTCATAGTAGGTGGATCGGCTGAGGGTTGGGCGGCTGATCGTTGCGTAATAAAGAAGTTATTCCTTGGCCCTTTTTTCGCTCTCGCGTTGAGGGGGGGACGGACACCGCTTCGCATCGCAGGTATAGAGTTAACCACAGATCGCTTCTGTTGGAAAATCTTTTCGCAAACATGAGTTAGGGCCTCAAAACTGCGGTTGACCCGAGTTTTGCGACTGGACGCCCATATCATGTTGGCCCAGAAACCGGATCTAACTTGTCGTTGCACATGCAATTCAAATGAAATATAATTGCAACGTTAATTAGAGGAGGCCCTTTCATGAGTACAGCGACGATACAAGTGCGGCTGGACAACCAGCTTAAGATAGATGCAGATCGGTTTTTTTCGGCGGCAGGGCTGGACACCACGACCGCCGTTAGAATGTTTTTGCGGCAAGTCCTTATTCGACAAGCCATCCCTTTCGACATCATTGCCGACGATCCTTTCTATGCCCCCGCCAATCGGGAAGTGCTTAAAGCATCTATCCGACAGCTAGAGTCAGGGAAAGGGAAAACACACCGACTCGCCGAGGTCTAGCAATGAACAAAGTTTTTTCTGACGTAGGATGGGCCGATTACGTTTATTGGCAAACGCAGGACAAGAAAACGCTCAAGCGTATCAACGCACTTTTACAGGACATCCAGCGCAACGGCAACCAAGGGATCGCTAATCCCGAGTTGCTTAAGGGGCTTTCAGGATATTGGAGCCGTCGCATCAACGAAAAAGATCGCTTGGTCTATCGGATTGGCAATGGTGAGATTCTGATTGCGCAGTGCCGTACTCATTACGGTGATCACTGACATTGCCTAACCAGCCCTCTTATGCAACGGAATGCCGTGCATGGAGGACGACGTTGAGCCAGACAAGAAAGAGGAAAGAATGAAACTACAGACCCTTATCCCCGTGCTGTTTACGCGCGCACCTCCGCAGACAGCGGGAAAACGTGGACGACAGAAGCGGTTGTCGCCAACACGCCGGACTATGGCGAGGTCGCCGTCGGGAAAGGGCTGGATTCCACGGGGGCGATGCTCCTCTGGGTGCGTCGAATCGGAAAGGATTGGAACCACGACCTCTACCGTACCACGGATGGCGTGACGTTCGTACGCGTGGCGACGCCAAAGCTCGCCGTGGCCCCCATGCAGATCACCGACATCTTCGCGGTCCCCTCGGTCGGGCTCATGGCTCTGTGGTTCGCCGGGAACTACAAGGATGACGTGAGTCACTCGTGGGGCACGCTGACCAGCCATGACAACGGCGTAACCTGGATACAGACCACCATCGAGTCAGGGCTGACCAAAGCGCAGTGGCCGACCGAGCCTGCCGCCGTCTATCTCGGCCAGGGCAGGCTTCTCGCAGTCGCGCGGACAGAGTGTGGGCCATCTCAATTCCAGATGTTATCAACCGACTGCGGTGCGACGTGGGCGCGCACGCAAACAAACATCGGCGATATTGCGGCCTCCACCCCGAGCCTGATCCTCGACGCCGAAACCGGTTTGCTCAGCAACTATTACTATCAGCGTGGCCGGGGGATTCTTCGGCGTCGGGTCGTCGATCCAGAAAGCGTCTTCGGCCATCCGCTCAGCTGGCCCGCATCCGAGGCGGTCGCCACAGGGAGTCTGATCACGTTCGATGCGGGCAACGTGAACGCCACCACGATCAAGGGCATACATTACCTCGCATTCTACTCTGGCAAGGCTCCTGACACGGCGATCTTGGTGTCGGTGCTGCCGGCACCGACAGCAGGGAATTCGCTTCTCAACCCCTCGCGTTCCGGTGGGCCGCGAGAATAGAGGAACACGTCAGACTGGCGCGAGGTTAAGAATTTCATTCGCCTTAAGGCCTGTCGGGAACACGCGCTCAAGGGCCTCGGGCGGCAGAAGCTGCTTGTCGGCCACGAGTTGCCGGATGGACTTGCCGACGGCAAGGGACTCTTTCGCGAGGGCGGCCGCGGCGTCGTACCCGAGCAGCGGCACAAGCAGCAGCGCGGGAGCGGTTGAAGCCTCAAGGTGGCGGCCGCAGGCGGCGGGGTCGGCTTCCAGCGTGTCGATGCAGGCGGAGCGGAAGCGGATGACCGCGTTTCGCAACAGGAGGAGCGAATCGAGCAGCGCGTCGGCGATCAGCGGCAGGAAGGCGTTCAGCTCCAGCTGTCCACTGGCGGCGGCGAGGGTGATCGCGGCGTCGTTGGCGATGGTTTGCATGGCGCACTGCGCAACGCACTCGGGGATCACGGGGTTGACCTTGCCGGGCATGATCGAAGAGCCGACCTGACGCGCCTCAAGGCGGATCTCGCCAAGCCCGCCGCGCGGACCGGAGTTCATCAGGCGCAGGTCGCCGGAAATTTTCAGCAGGTTGACCGCACAGGCTTTGAGCAAGCCGGAGACCTCGACGAAAACGTCGTTGTTCTGCGTGAGGTCCATGGGGTATTCGGCACGCGCGAGGCCCAAGCCGGTAAGCTCGCGCAGGATCTCCGTCACGCGGAAGGTGTAGCGCCGGTCGGCAGCCGCGCCCGTGCCTACGGCGGTGCCGCCGAGGTTGATCTGACGCAGGCGCTCCTCGACTTTGTAAATACGCCAGCGGTCGCGGGCAATGGCTTGGGCATACGCCCCGAAGGCCTGTCCGAGCCCAATGGGAGCGGCGTCCATGAGCTGCGTGCGTCCGAGCTTCAGGATGTCCGCGAAGGCCTGTTCTTTCTTCTGCAGCGACGCTTGCAGGTTGGCGAGCGCCTCGCTGAGTTCGCGCACCCGATAGATGGCGGCGATGCGCAGAGCCGAGGGGTAGACGTCGTTGGTGGACTGGCCGCGGTTGACATGGTCGAGCGGGCTGACACGGGCGTAGTCGCCGGGGCGGCCGCCGAGTTTGAGAATCGCGAGGTTGGCCAGCACCTCATTGACGTTCATGTGGGTTGATGTGCCTGCGCCGCCCTGGAGCGCATCGGTGACGAAGGAGCTGTCGTGCTGGCCGGCAAGCACCTCATCGCAGGCGGCCACGAGGGCATCGGCGATGTCGTGCGGGAGCGCGTCCAGCTCTTTGTGGGTCAGGGCACAGGCTTTCTTCACGAGTGTGATCGCGCGGATCAACTCGATCCTCACACAGCGACCGCTGACGCCGAAGTTTTCCAGCGCGCGTTGCGTATGGATGCCGTACAGCGCATCTTCAGGGACTTTCCGGTCGCCGAGCGTGTCGTGTTCTATTCGCATGAGCCAGATTTTAACAGACTGGCACGGTGACGCAATGCGGGAGGTGAAGAAAGAAACAATCCCCTTGTACGGCCCGGTATCGTGTAGTATCGTTTTCAAGACATGTTGCCAAAATACAGATGGGAAGAGACGGCGGCGGATGAGGCGGTGGCGCGCGAACTGGCCGATACGCTTGGATTATCGCATCCGGTGGCGCGGGTCTTGGCCGCACGCGGGGTGACGACATCCGAAGCGGCGTCGGCGTTCTTGAGTCCGGAGCTGAAAGCGCACCTCGGACATCCCTTCGAGTTTCCCGGCGCGCGTGCCGCGGCGGAAAGGCTGTGGGCAGCGGTCCGCGCGAAGCAGGAGATCGTGGTATTCGGCGATTTCGACGCGGACGGCGTGGCGGCCGCAGCGGTGCTGGTGACCGCGCTACGG
>JBBRJN010000126.1:0-8106 GCA_038219365.1 Kiritimatiellia bacterium
GCAAGGTCGAATGGCGCGAATTCACCGGCGGCGTCCAGGGCACGATCGAGTTCTTCCGCGCCGCTGTCGCCGCGGGCAAGCTGGACGTCGAGCGCGCGATCTCTTAGGAGCTGGGAGCTGGGGACGACAAACGGCGCCCCAACTCCTAACTCCCAACTTCTAACTCCTCCTTACCTCCCATGCACATCTTTCTCTACGGACCTCCCGGCAGCGGCAAATCGACCATCGGACGTATTCTTGCGCGGCGCCTCGACCGGCCGTTCATTGACCTCGACGTCCTGATCGAGACCGTTGCCAAACAAAAGATCCGCGATCTTTTCGCGTGCGAGGGCGAGTCCGGGTTCCGCGCACGTGAGAGCGCCGCGCTTGCGTCTGCAATCGCAGGCGCCCCCGCCGTCATCGGCCTCGGTGGCGGCGCGCTTCTGAAGCCCGAAAACCGCGAGCTCGCTGAAAAAGCCGGCGAGATCCTCTTCTTTGCCGCTGACGCCGCAACGCTCCAACGCCGGGTGGGCCGCTCCCCCGGCACCCGTCCGCTCATCAGCACCCCGACCGCCGACTGCGTGCAACCTCCGCCAGCGGGTCAGGGCAAACCGGTCACCCAGCTTTTAGCCGAACGCGCGGAGCACTACGCCTCTTTCCCCCGCCGCGTGACTGTCTCCGACTGCCCGCACGAGGAAACCGCCGACGCCGCGCAGGCCGCGTTGGGCCTCTACCGCATTTCAGGCATGGGCCCCTCCTATTCCGTCTGCGTGGGAGACGGGCTCCTCGACACGCTTGGCGCGCGCTTCCTCGAACTCGGTGCCGGCGACCGCACCGTGATCGTCGGCGACGCCAACACGCTGCCGCTCTACGGCGAACGCGCCGCCGCTTCCTTGCGCGCCAGAGGCATCCACGTCACGCTGATCGCGATTCCCGCTGGTGAAGCGACCAAGACCATCGCCACCGTCGCCTCGCTCTGGTCCGCCTTTCTTGCGGCAGGCATCGAGCGCGGCCATGCCGTCATCGCGCTCGGCGGCGGCGTGACCGGCGACCTCACCGGTTTCGCGGCAGCCACCTGGCTGCGTGGCGTACGCTGGATCGGCCTTCCCACCACCCTGCTTGCCATGGTCGATTCCGGACTCGGCGGCAAGACGGGCGCAGACCTGCCTGACGGAAAGAATCTGATCGGCGCGTTCCACCCGCCCGCATTGGTTTTGGCCGACACCGCCACGCTAGCAACCCTGCCGGTGCGCGAGTTGCGGTGCGGTCTGGCCGAAGCCGTAAAACATGCCGTCATCGGCGATCCCGGCCTGCTCGACATCCTGCCGCGCTTCTCCTTCTGTAACGCCCAAGACTCAGCCTCGCTTTGCTCCAGTTTATCAGGTGCAGCGTGGCTCGCACCTTTTGTGGCGCGCGCCATGGCCGTCAAAATCCGCATCATCCAGCTCGACCCCTTTGAAAAAGGCCTCCGCGCCGCACTCAACCTTGGCCATACGATTGGCCACGGCGTTGAAAAGGCGACGCGCTTTTCTGTTCAACACGGCGAGGCTGTGTCCATCGGCACCGTGCTTGAGGCGAGACTCGCTGAAGAGCTCGGCCTTGCGAAACCTGGTTTGGCCAAACAGCTCGCTGACCTCTTCTCAGGCCTCGGCTTACCCGTTGCGATGCCTCGGCCAATCGACCTTTTGGAAGTGTTGGCCGCCATGACGCTGGATAAGAAAAAAGCGGGCGGGAAAGTCCGCTTCGCCCTGCCCGCCGCGATCGGCGATGTCCGCACGGGGGTGATCGTCGAGCCAAGCCTGCTGCTCCGTGTCTTGGGGGGTGCGCAGTCAACTCCTGATCTCGACCGGGAAATGGCGACGGTTCCCGGAATATAACGTGGCGCATTGTAGTGTATGACAACCGAAGCAACAGTGAAGACGTTGAAAAATCAGAATCAATCGATTGAGTCGGCTCCTTCGACGCTTTTAAAAAAGAAGTGCGCCCTCCGTCCCGTTCTCGCAGTTCCCTGTGGCACGGGCGTGGACGTCCCTCCGTACAGGCAGCCCGGGGCCGGTCCGGACCGGTACGGGCGGCACGTCTCGGACGCCCGGCGTGTGGTACGGCGTGCGGACTGCGCGCGCGTGCCGCTCGCATGGCATGTCGCGTCGGCGGTCCGGCCCTCTTGAAAAAAAACAGCTCGGACACTTGCCACCACACACGGAATCCGATATTATAAACGATCTTAATTAACCGAGGCCGAAGACTAACAAGGTAGAAGACTATGTCGGTGATTTTGGGTTTACCTAAAGGCAGCCTGCAGGAAGCAACCTTCAACATGATGAAGAAGGCTGGTTTCACTGTTCAGGCCGGATCACGCTCGTATGTTCCGAGCGTGGACGACCCTATGCTCCAGTGCCGCCTGATCCGTCCCCAAGAGATATCCCGCTACGTTGAGCTTGGTTTGCTTGATGCCGGCATTACCGGTTACGATTGGATTTACGAAAATAACTCGGACGTGCTCGAAGTCTCGGAAATGTGCTATTCAAAAGCGACCTCGCGGCCTGTGCGGTGGGTGCTCGCTGTGCCGAACGACTCCCCGATCCAAAGCGTCAAAGATCTCCAGGGCAAGCGAATCGCGACAGAAGCCGTTGGCCTTACCCGCCGGTACCTCGACCAGCACATGGTGGATGCCGAGATCGAATTCTCGTGGGGCGCGACCGAAGTCAAAGCGCCTGAACTGGTTGATGCCATCGTCGAACTGACCGAGACGGGCTCGTCGCTGCGCGCCAACAACCTGCGAATTGTCGACACGGTCCTCACCTCCACCACGCGCCTGATCGCCAATAAAAAAGCCTGGGAGAACCCTGAAAAACGCGCGAAAATCGAGCAGCTCGCGCTGTTGCTTCAAGGGGCGCTGGCCGCTGAATCGCGCGTGCTGATCAAGTTGAACGTCCCCGCTGACAAGCTTGATGCCGTCTCCGCCATTCTTCCCTCGCTCCACGCACCGACGATCAACAAGCTGAACGATGCCGATTGGTTCGCGGTCGAGTCCGTGGTTGAAGAGAAGGTCGTGCGCGACATTGTTCCGCCTCTGCGGGCAGCAGGTGCGACAGGAATAATCGAACTGCCTTTGAATAAAGTGATTTTTTGAACAAAACAAGCGTGACGGGCCAGGTCGGACTGTCACGCGCTTTCCAGGAGTAAGAACGTGGGTTCCATCAAGAAAAAACGCCGTGCGAAGATGTCCAAGCATAAGTACCGTAAACGTCTGAAGGCAAGTCGTCACAAGAACAAGTAAGACGCGCACAGGTGTTGTATCGGTTCCGGAAGGGGTCTGAAACACTTTCGGAACTGCTCCTTATTGGAATTCCAGCCTTGTTATCCAGTGGAGATCAAGGTTGGGTCCGTTCACCTGCAGGAGAAACAAAATGAAACCGATTCAGCTCGAAGCTACGCTCCGACCTGCTTGGATTTGTTTTGTTTTGTTTTTCTGCCTCTTTTCGGCATTTTTATCAGGCTGTCTGACCTCTTCATCAGCGCCGACCGAATTTGTTTTGTCGGACGGTGATGCTCGACAGGCGGGCGCACTCGCGCTCTACGCCAAAGGCCTCCTGTTCGAAAGTGGAGAAGGGTGTGACACCAACACCGCCAAAGAATCCGCGCTCGCGGCCTATCGCCAAGCCGCGTGCCTTGATCCAGACAACCGCCGTCCGCTCGCTTCAATGCTCCTGAACCTTGTGGAGCGTGAACGCTATGGCGAGGCCCTCACGGCCGTCGAGGCTTTCCTTAAGCGACACCCGGACGACATTGAAATGCGTCTTGAGGCGGCCCGTATCGCTGATTCCGCCGAACGGCCCTCTGAGGCAGCACGCCACTGTGTCGTTATTCTCAATGCCCAGCCGGACAATCGCGAACTCGCCCAAGCCCTTACCCGCCTTTATTTTCAGTCCGACCAGGTCGCCGAAGCCCTGCGTGTCATGCGTTCCCAGTACGCGCGTTTCCCTGACAAAATCAGTTCGGCGCTCCCGGTCCAATGGGCGGTCCACTTCACTCGCGAAAGCAAGTATCCCGATCGGGCGCTTGCCTGTTTCGACCTCGCCCTTCACCAACGGACCAACGCCAACGAGCGTGCCTCGCTGATTACGCTTGCCGCCGAAAGCCTTTTCCAGCTTGGCCAGACCAACGCCGCTGTCGCAAATCTTCAGCAGGCCTATCGCGAATGCCCCTCGCTTAACGCGCCTGTCTTGCGGCTCGGAACCTACTGGGCCGGACAGCCGGATGCAACCAACCGACTCGCCCGACAGGCACAGCGCGAGCAAAACCCTGACGAGACCCTGCTGATTCTTGCCGCGACCCAGCAAGCGCTCGGCGACGAGGCTGCCGCAATTGCCACGTTAAAGCAAGTCTATGCGCTGCGCATGCGCTCCGGCTATTTTCCGAACGAAGGGTTCTACCTCTGGCTCGGCAGCCTGCTCGAAGCATCCAAAGCCTTTAACGAAGCTGAACTGCTTTTCCGCGATGCGCTAGCCGCGTACCCCTCCTCACATGAGATCAAGAACTTTCTCGCCTATATGTGGGCTGAAAAAGGTGTCCGCCTAGATGAAGCGGACCGCTTGTCGAGCGAAGCGCTGCTGGCCGCTCCCTTGAATAGCGCTTATCTTGACACGAAAGGATGGATTCTCTTTAAGAAGGCCCGGTATTTTGACGCGCTCCAGTTCCTTCTCAAAGCCGCCGAAATCGACAAGGACGAGCCTGTTATTCTCGACCACGCGGGCGATGTTCTGCTCGCCATCGGCCGCAAAAGCGAGGCCGTCGCCTTCTGGACGCGCAGCAACCAGCTCGATCCCGTCCCCGCCGTCGCCGACAAGCTCAGCAAACACGGTGTCAAACAGCCAATCAAATGAAAAAGGGGAGCGAGCGGCTTTGACACGCTGCCGTTACCCTTTTCAATACTCCGGACTCCTAACCTTCAACACCCCCTTTTTCCATGTCCCCCTTCTACCACATCCCCTATTATCCGTCTTTTGACCAGATGACGCCGGAGAACGCCGAGCAAGCCATCCGCCGCCTGCTCGCCGAAGCCCGCACAGACATAGACGCGCTCGAAGGTTGCTCCACGCCAACCTGGACGGGCCTCTTCAAGCCACTCCACGACACCTGCCACCCGCTCTTTGACGCCTGGGGCATCCTCAGCCACATGCTGTCGGTGATGAATAGTGCCGACTGGCGACGTGTCCAAGAGGCTCTTCAGCCCGAGATCGTCGCCTTCTCCCTCCGTGTCGGCCAAAGCCGCTCTTTTTACGACGGGTTCCGCGCCATACGCGTGTCCGATATGACCCAGCCCAGCCTCACCCCGGTCCAACGCCGCATCCTCAACCAAACGATCCAAAACGCGGAGCAGGCCGGAGTGGGCCTGCCCCCGGAACAACAGGCACGCTTTAACGCGATCCAGACGGAACTGGCCCGCCTCGCCACCACGTTCCGCAATCACGTGCTCGACGCCACAAAGGCCTTCGCGCTCACCCTCCACACACGCGAAGAGGTCGAGGGCCTGCCGCCGGCCTTGCTCGCGGTCACGGCCCAAGCCGCTGACCCGGGCTTCGCGACCGCAGAGAGCGGGCCCTGGAAAATCACGCTCGACACAGCCGTCTACCTGCCCTTCATGATGCATAGCCGCAACCGCACCGCGCGGGAGAAGCTCTATCGCGCCTATGCGACGCGCGCCTCTTCAGGGGAGACCGACAACACCCCGCTCATCGAACAGTCGCTCGCCTTGCACCGCGAACTCGCCGGGCTGCTCGGCTACGCGACCTTCGCCGACCTCAGTCTTTCCAACAAGACCGCCAAAACCGTAGCCGCTGTTGACGGCCTCCTCGCGCAACTCGCGGACGCCGCTCGCACAGCCGGCCAAACGGAAGGCGCCGACCTGCTTGCCTTCGCCCGCGCAAACGGCTTCGCTGAAAAATCGTTGTCACCGTGGGATATCACCTTTTGGGCCGAGCGCCAGCGTGAACACCTCTACGACTACAGCGACGAGGAGCTGAGCCGCTTCTTCCTCTTCCCGCGTGTGCTTGAAGGCCTTTTTAACCTCGCCACGCGCCTCTTTGGAATCGTCATCACCCCTGCCGACGGCGAGGCGCCCGTATGGCACCCCGATGTGCGTTTCTTCCGCGTCGCCGATGCGGACGGCACCCCGCTTGCCTGTTTTTTCATTGACCCTTACAGCCGGCCGGAAACCAAGAGCGGCGGCGCATGGATGAACGATTTCCGCACACGCGAACGGCTTGAAGGCGGCACCGTCAAACTCCCGATGGCCTTGCTCGTCTGCAACCAGAGCGTGCCTGTCGGCAACGAGCCGCCCGTCATGCGCTTCCAAGAGGTCAACACCCTCTTTCACGAGTTTGGCCATGCCCTTCAGCACATGCTCACCACGGTTGAGGAACCCGAAGCCTCGGGCGTCAACGGCATCGAGTGGGACGCCATCGAGATCGCCAGCCAGTTTATGGAGAACTGGTGCTACGACCGCGCCACGCTCAAAGGCCTCAGCCGGCATGCCACAACCGGTGAAACGTTGCCTGACGACCTTTTTGACAGGCTGGTCGCCGCCAAAAATTACCGCGCTGCCAGCGCCATGCTGCGTCAGCTTTTCTTCGCAGCGACCGACATGGATCTCTACGCCCGTTACCCGCGCCCAGAATGGCCCGATGCCGACACCGTCAAACGTCTCAATGCCGCGAAGTACGCGCCCACGCCCCTGCTGCCCGAGGACAGGTTCCTCTGTTCCTTCAGCCACATTTTCGGCGGCCCTTACGCAGCAGGCTACTATAGCTACAAATGGTCTGAGGTGCTCTCCGCCGATGCTTTTGCGGCTTTTGAGGAAGCCGGCCTCGACAATGCCGAAGCCGTGCGCACCACGGGACGCCGTTTCCGCGATACCCTCCTCGCCCTCGGTGGCGGAACCGACCCTGCCGAAGTTTTCCGCCTTTTCCGCGGACGCGACCCGTCCATCGTCCCGCTCTTGCGCCACGCAGGATTGAGCGCGGACGACCGGCGGGCCGCCCCTGCAACACCATGAAACCGCAGACACTTTTCACCCGCTTCCACCGTCTGGCCGAAGCCGCCGCATTTCTCGGAATCCTCTTCACGCTTGCGGGCCTGCTGGGTCGCCACGCATGGTTTCTGGAAATCTTTGCCCACTTTAAACTTCAGCTTGCGTTCTGCTTCATTGGCTACGCAGTACTGGAACTGGTGATGCGTCGCCATCGTCATGCAGCTGCCAGCATGGCTTTCGCAGCCGTCAATGCATTGCCCGCCCTCCTCCTGTTTTTGCCTTCGCACACCCATGCCTTGCCCTTGAACGCGAGCGCCCATCTCCGCATTCTGCAAGCCAACATCCTGACGAGCAACACCAACACTCCCGCACTCCTCGCTCTTGTCGCGTCTGAACAGCCTGATGTAGTGGTTCTGCAAGAGCCCGACGAGCGTTGGTTACGCGAGCTCGCGCCGCTCACCAACAGTTATCCCATCTTTGCCACGCAGGCGCGCGACGACAACTTCGGCGCGGCCATCTACTGCAAAACCAACGCACTCTCCGCCGAGATTTTCCTGCTGAGCGACCCGGAAGGGGCCCCCTCTTCACTCGCCCGTATCGCGGTCGGCGATAAAACGATCACCGTCGTGGGCACCCACACGCTCGCCCCTTACACCGGCGACATGTGGCGAGGGCGGAATGGGTTCACGCTTGAACTCGCCAAAAAGCTGAAAGCCATAGACGGGCCCCTCGTGGTGACCGGCGACTTCAACAACACCCCGTGGACGGCGACGTTCCGCACGTTTCTCAAGGTCAGCGGCCTCAATGACAGCGCCCAAGGCCGCGGCCCCCTACCGACTTGGCCAACGTCAAACCCGCTCATCCGCATTCCGCTCGACCACTGCTTCTACAGCGACAGCGTGCGCGTCCTCTCCAAACGATCAGGTCCGGACATCGGGTCAGACCACCTCCCGCTCATCCTTGACCTGGCCTTCTAGCCCTTTCACGAGCGCGGCGGTCACGGCGTTAGCGCCCGCCCCAGCGCAACTTGCGGCAAAGCACGTCGCACGCATTGTATCCGTACAACTCGATCACCGGCACATCGTGCGGACTTC
>JBBRJN010000127.1:0-8103 GCA_038219365.1 Kiritimatiellia bacterium
ACTGCGCCAAGGACCTCCAGCAAATCGTCAAGACGAAGAAGACCGAGCTGCTCTTCCTCGCCCTCTTCCTGCGCCTGCTCAAGCCCGGCGGACGCGCGGCGGTGATCGTGCCCGACGGCGTGCTCTTCGGCTCGTCCAACGCGCACAAGGCGCTGCGCCAGATGCTGGTCGAGGAGCAGAAGCTCGACGCTGTGGTCTCCCTGCCCGGCGGCGTGTTCAAGCCCTACGCGGGCGTGTCGACGGCGATCCTGCTCTTCACCAAGACCAACTCCGGCGGCACCGACCACGTCTGGTTCTACGACGTGGACGCCGACGGCTGGAGCCTCGACGACAAGCGCGCACCGCTCCTGTCCGAGGAGAAACTCGGCGCGACCGCCACGCTCACCGCCGACGAACACGCCAAGAACAATTTGCCGGATGTGCTGGCCCGGTGGCAGTATCTTAAAGGTGGCACGGGCGTCTGTGGCTTGGGCGTCTCGCCCAAGGAACGAGAAGATCACGGGCGGGACGCCCGTGCCACGAAACATGGGCAAGATGCCCATGCCACATCGGAACGCTCCCACCCGCGCACCGCGCAAAGCTTCTGCGTGCCCAAGGCCGACATCGCCGCGCAGGGCTATGACCTTTCTCTCAACCGCTACAAGGAAGTGGTGCATGAGGAGGTCAACCACCGGCCGCCGAAAGATATTCTGAAAAGTCTCGACACGTTGGAGTCGGATATCCAGCGCGGCATGAAGGAACTTCAGGGGATGCTAGGATGAGTCGCTCAACTGGCGGCAGGTATTCTGTGGCTTGGGCGTCCCGCCCAAGAGGGAAGGCAATCATGGGCAAGATGCCCATGCCACGGTTTGAAATGCGGGCTTTCAGTTAGACGCGAGGAATAACTCTCGGCAGTGCTGAGAGTCAATTATCGAGAGACCTCTATGGGGACTGACAACAGTGGCTTGGGCGTCCCGCCCAAGATGAATGAGGATCATGGGCAAGATGCCCATGCCACAATCCTCAAGCGCCAAGGCGCGTTTTTGCCGCACTGGACGCGCGATGGCGAAACTTACGCGGTCACGTTCCGCTTGGGCGACTCGCTGCCGAGCGCTGTTCTTGAATCATGGCTCGCTGAGAGACATGACATCGTTCTCACCGCGTGTCACTTGGGGCGCCCCTTGAGTGAAGATGAAGAAAAGCGGCTTCAACACCTGCATTCCGAGCGCGTCGAGACGTACCTCGACGCGGGACATGGCGCGTGTTGGCTGCGCCAGCCCTCGATCACCCAACTGGTGGCGGATGCGTTGCGCCATTTCGAGGGCCAGCGCTACCTTCTCCACGCCTGGTGCGTGATGCCGAATCATGTTCACGTCATTGTTGCTCCGCTGCCCGGCCACACGCTGTCATCCGTGTTGCACAGTTGGAAATCATTCACGGCCAAAGCGGCCAACCGGCAGCTCGGGCGGACGGGCGAGTTCTGGCAGGAAGAATACTACGACCATCTGATCCGCAATGCGGAAGATTATGCTCATGCCCTGCGCTACCTGACCGAAAACCCTGTGAAAGCAGGGCTGGCGCCTTGGCCATGGGTATGGGTGTGTGGCACGGGCGTCTCGCCCGTGATGGAAGAGAATCATGGGCGGGACGCCCATGCCACATTTGGAAACCACTGAGATGACGGCCGAATTCAAATCTGTGCCGATTGGCCAATTGACCGAGACGATCCAGACTTGGAACCCCTCGCGGTCACCTTCGGATGAGGTGTTCAACTACATCGACCTAAGCTCTGTTGACCAAGATGCAAAGCTTATTATTGAAGCACGCGAGGTTACATGCGGTGAAGCGCCAAGCCGAGCCCGGCAACTTGTTTCGAGAGCAGATGTCTTGGTTTCAACTGTCCGCCCGAATCTGAACGGAGTCGCGCGAGTACCTGACAATTTGGACGGATCAACTGCCTCGACGGGTTTTTGTGTCTTGCGGGCAAAGCCGACAAGAATAGATGGCTCTTATCTCTTTCACTGGGTCAAAACACCATTCTTCGTTGCCGACATGGTTCGAAAAGCGACAGGTGCAAGTTATCCGGCGGTTTCGGACAGAATCATCTTCGAGTCTCAAATCCCTCTGCCTCCCCTGCCCGAGCAGCGACGGATTGCGGAGCTGCTGGACCGTGCGGAGGCGTTGCGGGCCAAGCGCCGCGCCGCCCTTGCCGAACTCGACTCCCTCACCCAATCCATCTTTCTCGACATGTTCGGGGATCCGGTGACGAATCGGAAAGGTTGGCCGGTCAAACGAATTGGCGACCTGCTTGAATCGGCATCTTACGGTACGAGCGAGAAGTCTTGTGCGAGCGGTGAATTTCCTGTGTTGAGGATGAACAACATCACCAGAACAGGCGAGATGGATTTCACCGACCTCAAGTTCATGGATTTGGATAAAAACCAATATGAACGCTATCTCGTTCGAACAGGAGATGTGTTGTTCAATCGGACGAACAGCCCAGAACTCGTCGGCAAGACAGGCATTTTCCTTGGAAAGCAACCGATGGCTTATGCTGGCTATCTCATACGCCTACGCGTAAACAAGGAGAATGACCCGCAATACTTGGCCAAGTTTCTGAACACCGGCTACGCAAAGCGAATGTTACGCCGAATGTGTAAGAGTATCATTGGCATGGCAAATATCAACGCAACCGAGATTCAGTCGATGACGATTCCGCAGGCGCCCCTGCCAAGGCAGCACGAATTCGCGCAACGTGTGGCAGCGGTGGAGCGGTTGAAGGCGGTGCAGCGGGCATCGCTGGCGGAGTTGGATGAGCTGTTCGCGAGTTTGCAGCACCGGGCGTTCCGGGGGGAGCTGTGAAATGAGCGCGGCCACCCATGAACTCCGTTTCGGCGGGGCCTTGCTCGAGCGCGGATTCTGGCTGTACGTGTGGGAGATCACCAAGCAGGCAGGCGAGAAGCTCTACTACGTGGGAAGAACCGGCGACAGCTCTTCCAGTAACGCGCAATCGCCGTTCAACCGGATGGGTCAGCATTTGGGGTTCAACGATAAGAGCAACGTGTTGCGGCGTCATTTGAAGGGCATGGGCATCGAACCTGGAACGTGTTCGTTCCGTTTGGTTGCGCATGGCCCCCTTCTGGCGGAGTCCAAGGATCACGATGAACACCGAAAATGCCGCGACTCTGTCGCCGCCATGGAAAAGGCATTGGCCGATGGAATGACGCGGGCCGGGTATACCGTCATCAACACCGTGAACTGCAAGCAGCGGTTTGACGAGGAGACGTTCGCAAACGTCAAGGCGGCTTTCGCCGAACATTTTCCGAGGCTTGGCGGCGAATGAGTCTTCCGCGTGGGTGCAAACAACGAGGTGTCAAAAGGGACGTGTGATCATGACATATTGTTACGACAAGGCCGCGGTGCCGAATTTTGCGGCGTATGTGAAACAGGCGTTGGCCAGCGGACCACTGTTCACGTTTGGGACGCCAATACAACTGTCATTTAGGCTCGGATCGGCCATGGAGATCACGGGCGGGACGCCCGTGCCACGAAAATGGCGAGTCGCCGCAGTCGGGTCAAAGTCGGATCTTAGCAAGCACCTTAGCACTTCCCCGTGTATTGCATGATGAGCGGATAACCTGTTGATATCCAGATCGTTAATGATCTTATCAGTTTTCTTAACCTTGATGAAGGGTGCGAACGTTGTAAAATCACGACAATGATCCTTATTGGGGCTATTGTATGCTTCTTGTCTTGTTAATAGCCCTATAAGAGGCCATTAATGATTACTCTCTTGGGGCAGCTCATATTAGAAAACAAGGGATAGCGAAGGCTTTTTTGAATACTATTTACTAATGGACTTTATTAGGGCTACTGGATACCATGTTGGCTGTCAATGGACCTAAAAGGGGCTATTCATGGCAACACGACTGACAACGGATGAGTGGGAAGCGGAACTCGGGCAGCACCTGCGCGACCTGCGCCTGCGCCAGAACATCGACCAGCGCCAGTTGGCCGAGCGGGCGGACGTGGCGCTGAACGTGGTCAAACGGCTGGAGGCCGGAAAAGGGGCGACGGTCACATCCCTTGTCAAGGTGCTGCGGGCTTTGGGGCGTGAGGAGTGGTTAGGCACGCTGGCCCCGCAGGTCTCGGTGAGCCCGCTTCAAATGCTGAAGGACAAGAAGCCTGTTCGGCAGCGGGCCTCTCGGATGAAGGAGGCACCGCGTGTATAAACCTGTCGATGCGATCGAAGTCCGGGTATGGGGTAAGAAGGTTGGCGCGGTGGCACTGGATCCGAACCTGGGCTATTACGTGTTCGAATATGAACCGGCGTTCGTCAAGACGAGGATCGAGCTCGCGCCGTTGGCCATGCCGCTCGCTCAGGCGCGCGAGCCGTTCGTGTTCCCCTCTCTGCCGGCGCTAACCTATAAGCGGTTGCCCGCGCTGCTGGCCGACGCATTGCCGGACGATTTCGGCAACGCGCTGATCGACGCCTGGATGGCCACGCAGGGTATCGAACGCGTGACTATCACTGCATTGGATCGTCTGGCTTACATGGGAAAACGCGGAATGGGCGCATTGGAGTTTCGTCCTTCCCCCAAAGGACTGTCCTCAAAAGCGAGTACCGCCCTTGTTCTCTCCGACTTGATTGAGGAAGCGCGACGCGCCGTACGGGGAGAGCTTGGCGCAGATCATTTGACCCGGGCGGCTTTGTCACAGATCATTAGCGTGGGTACTTCTGCTGGCGGCGCGCGAGCGAAGGCGGTCGTGGCGTGGAATCCGAAGACGGAGGAAATCCGTGCCGGGCAGTTCGATGTCGAGGACGGCTTTGAACACTGGCTGCTCAAATTCGACGGTATGGGCAAGGACCGTGCTCTGGGCGATTCGCAGGAATACGGGCGCATCGAGTACGCTTACTACAAGATGGCAACCGCTGCCGGCATCGACATGTCGCCTTGCCGCCTGCTGGAGGAAAACGGCCGCGCCCACTTCATGACGAAGCGCTTTGATCGCGACGGCAACCGCAAGCACCATATGCAGACGCTCTGCGCCATGGCCCATCTGGATTACAAGCAAACGGCCAGCCACGATTACAATCAGCTCTTTCAAGCCATCGACCAGATGGATCTCGGGTACGAGGCGTTGGAAGAGGCGTTCCGACGTATGGCGTTCAACGTGATGGTCGCCAACTGCGACGACCATACCAAGAACTTTTCTTTCCTGCTGCCAGAGGGCGATGGATGGGCGCTGGCTCCGGCGTACGATGTGACGTACGCTCATGATCCAAAAAACAAGTGGTTGTTCCAGCATCTCATGTCGGTGAACGGCAAGTTCACCGATATGACGCGCGATGATCTGTTGACCGTGGCCAACCGCTTCAGCATCGGCACCGCGACAAAGGTTCTCAAGCAGATTGGGGACGCGGTCAAGGAATGGCCAGACTTTGCCACAAGCGCCAACGTGTCGCCCAAAGAGCGGGACAGAATCAGCGGGCATCATCGAATCCTTTAACAGGGGCGACACCATGAGCAGTTTCAGTTTTCTGAAGAGCGAATGGCCGGACGTGTGCGAGGCGGCGGAAAAGGCCGCCGCCGCAGTCTATCCCGATCCGCGGGCGGCGTGCTTCTATGCGCGGCGGGCGCTGGAGCTGGCGATGCAGTGGCTCTACCGGCACGATGAAGCGCTGCGCATGCCGTATCAGGAGAACCTGAGCGCCCTGATCCACGAGCCGACCTTCAAGAAGCTGGCGGGCGAGGCGGTCTTCAGCAAAGCGCGGGTCATCAACACCCTCGGCAACCAGGCGGTCCACAGTCAGAAGCCGGTCCGGCAGTACGACGCGCTGTGCGCCGTGCGCGAGCTGTTCCACACGTGTTACTGGCTGGCGCGGACCTATGCCCGCGCCGACAAGCCCGTGCCGGGTCTGGGCTTCGACGAAACGGCGTTGCCGAAGGCCGCGCCGATCCCGAAACAGACGCTCGACCAGTTGCAGAAGCTGGAGGCCGGGTTGCGCGAGCGCGACGGGCAGCTCGCGGACGCGCGGGCCGGCAATGCGGCGCTGGACGAGGAGCTGACGCGCCTGCGGGCCGAGGTGGCCGCCGCCAAGAAGGCCAGCGCGGCGCAGCCGGACACGCACGACTATTCCGAGGCGCAGACGCGGGATCTCTTTATCGACCTTCTGCTGCGCGAGGCGGGATGGGCGTTCAGCAAGCCCGGGCATGACACGGAGTTCGAGGTCAGCGGCATGCCCAACCGTAGCACGGGCGTCCCGCCCGTGACGGGGCAAGAACATGGGCGAGACGCCCATGCCACTGGGCAAGAACATGGGCGAGACGCCCATGCCACTGGGCAAGAACATGGGCGAGACGCCCATGCCACGGGCAAGGGCTATGTGGACTATGTGCTCTGGGGCGATGACGGCAAGCCGCTCGCCATCGTCGAGGCCAAGCGCACGCGGAAGTCGGCGCAGATCGGTCAGCAGCAGGCAAAGCTCTATGCGGACTGCCTGGAGAAGCGGTTCGGGCAGCGGCCGGTGATATTCCTCACCAACGGCTACGAACACTGGATGTGGGATGACCGAAACAGTCCGCCGCGCGAGGTGCAGGGTTTCTACAAGAAGGACGAATTGGAGTTGGAGATCTGGCGGCGCGGGAACCGCAAGAAGCTCGCGGAAGCGACCATCAATTCGGCCATTGTCGAGCGCCACTACCAGACGCGGGCGATCCGGCGGATCGGCGAGGCGTTCGAGTGTGACGGGGACCGCAAGGCGCTGGTGGTCATGGCCACCGGGGCGGGCAAGACGCGGACGGTGATCGCGCTGGCGGATCTGCTGATGCGCTGCAACTGGGCCAAGCGCGTGCTGTTCCTGGCCGACCGGGTGGCGCTGGTGAATCAGGCGGTCGGGGCCTTCAAGAAATTCCTGCCGGCCGCGTCGCCTGTCAACCTGGTGACTGAGAAGGACACGGACGGACGGGTCTACGTCTCCACCTATCCGACCATGATGCGGATGATCGACGAATGTGGCTTGGGCGTCCCGCCCAAGAACCACGGGCAAGATGCCCGTGCCACGCGGCGGTTCGGCGTGGGGCACTTCGACGTGGTGGTCATCGACGAGGCGCACCGCTCGGTCTACCAGAAGTACGGGGCGATATTCGAGTATTTCGACGCGCTGCTGGTGGGGCTGACCGCGACCCCGCAGGAGGAGGTCGACCGGAACACGTACCGGCTCTTCGATCTGGAGGATGGCGTGCCGACCGACAACTACTCGCTGCAAGAAGCGGTGAACGATCGTTTTCTGGTTCCGCCCAAGGCGGTCTCCGTGCCGCTCAAGTTTCAGCGCGAGGGCATCACCTACGATCAGCTCTCCGAGGAGGAGAAAGAGCGGTGGGACGAGTTGGAGTGGGAGGAGGAGCACGGCGTTCCGGATCGAGTTGAGGCCGAAGCGGTCAACAAGTGGCTGTTCAACGAAGACACGGTCGACAAGGTGCTGGAGCACCTGATGACGCACGGGCTGACGGTGGCGGGCGGAGACCGGTTGGGCAAGACGATCATTTTCGCCAAGAATCAAGACCACGCCGAGTTCATTGCCGAACGCTTCGACAAAAACTACCCGAACTACAAGGGCGCTTTCGCCCGGGTTGTGCACTGCGATCTGCCCTATGCGCAGAGCCTGATTGATGACTTCACGATTGCGGCCAAGGCCCCGCATATTGCCATCTCGGTGGATATGCTCGACACGGGCATCGATGTGCCGGAGGTTGTGAACCTGGTGTTCTTCAAGCTGGTGCGGTCCAAGACCAAATTCTGGCAGATGCTGGGGCGCGGCACGCGGCTTTGTCCCGATCTTTTCGGACCGGGCAAGGATAAACAGTTCTTCTATGTTTTCGACTACTGCCAGAATCTGGAGTTCTTCAAGCAGAACCCCGAAGCGACAGAAGGCGGGCTGGGCGAGAGCCTCGGCAAGCGGCTTTTCAAGGCCCGGCTGGAACTGATCGGACAGTTGGACAAGGATGGTGGCATGGGCGTCCCGCCCATATGGTACTTTTACAAACTGCCAATTGTGGGCTCAAAATGCCTAAAAACACGCAAATACTGGGTTTGTTGACCGTTCGGCTCATATAGTTTAAC
>JBBRJN010000128.1:0-8069 GCA_038219365.1 Kiritimatiellia bacterium
AAATCAATACCCAGCCCACTGGGACTCGTACGCGCGTGGGACGCTGCTCGGCATGACGCGGGGCACGGGCCGGACGCAGCTCATCCGTGCAGCCGAGGAGGCGATCGCCTATCAGTGCCATGACGTTGCCGAGGCAATGAGCGCGGATGCCGGTCAAGCCCTCACGCTGCTGCGCGTCGACGGTGGCGCTTCTGCAGACGATTTTCTGATGCAGTTCCAAGCCGACATGCTCGGATGCCGCATCGAGCGGCCCGTCTGCATGGAGACAACCGCCCACGGTGCCGCCGCCTTGGCGGCGCTGACGCTCGGATGGCAAACGATGGAAACGCTGACCGCGCGGCCGGCAGGAACCAGCTTCACGCCTTCCATGCCGCGTGAACAGCGCGAGCGCCTGCTCGCCGGATGGCGCAAAGCCGTCTCACGCGCCACACACTGGGCGGATGAGCAGTAGCGCGTGCGAGGATGTGCCAAGGCTCGACAAACGGCGTCCTGAGCGTTATGTTACTGGGGTTTTTTGAGCGCGGGATTGGGATCTTCCCGGTCTCTTAACGCACACGCGCCGTGGTCAGCATCGGTCTTTCGACATGCTTACGTACCCGGCCCGTTCGAGGAGAATTCATGGTTGCGAAGAAACGTAAGATGGTCGTCACCTCGGCCCTGCCGTATGCGAACGGCGACATTCATATCGGTCATCTGGTCGAGTATCTGCAAACCGATTTCTGGGTGCGCTTCCAAAAAATGCGCGGCCACGACTGTGTCTATGTCTGCGCCGACGATACCCACGGAACGCCCATCATGGTGCGAGCGCGTGCCGAGGGCATCACGCCAGAGGCGCTGATCGCTGGCAGCTATGCGCAGCACACGAAGGACTTTGCCGATTTCGAAATCCGCTTCGACAACTACTACTCCACGAACTCAGAGGAGAACCGCGCGTTCAGCAACGAGATCTACAAAGCGATGCAGAAGAGCGGAGCCATCACCACTCGGAACTTGCCGCAGCTTTACTGCGAACACGACGCCATGTTCCTCCCCGACCGCTTTGTCAAGGGCACCTGCCCCAAATGCGGTGCTGAAAATCAGTATGGTGACTCGTGCGATGCCTGCGGCCAGACCTATGCGGCCGAAGAGCTGAAAGAAGCCGTCTGTACGCTGTGCGGCAAGCCGCCTGTCACGCGCGACAGCGAGCACCTCTTTTTTGAACTCGAGCCGTTCCGCGACTTCCTGAAGGCGTGGATTCCCGCGCACACCGCGCCGGATGTAGCGAACAAGCTGCTGGAGTGGTTCAACGAGCCGTTGCGCGGCTGGTGCATCTCGCGCGACGCGCCGTATTTCGGGTTCGAGATTCCCGGCCACCCGAACAAGTTCTTCTACGTGTGGGTGGACGCGCCGATCGGCTACATGGCCTCACTGAAGAAGTGGTGCACGGACCACAACGAGCCGTTCGATGCGTGGTGGCAGAATCCGGAAGCGGAGCTGTACCACTTCATCGGCAAAGACATCGTGCGCTTTCACTGCCTCTTCTGGCCGGCCATGTTGCACACCGCTGAGTATAAGACCCCGAACCAGGTGTTCGTTCACGGCTTCCTGACGGTCAATGGCGAGAAGATGAGCAAGTCCAAGGGCACCTTCATTAAGGCACGCACCTATCTGGACCATCTCAACCCGCAGGACCTGCGCTTCTACTATGCCTGCAAGCTCAACGGCTCCACCGACGACATGGATCTCAACCTCGGTGACTTCGTGAACCGCGTGAACTCCGACCTCGTGGGCAAGATCACCAATCTTGCCTCGCGTGGTGCGCAGATGCTGCAAAAGAGTCTGGGCGGAATGACCGGCACCATGGACCCTGAGGGCCGGGCGCTGTATGAAAAGGCCTGCGGTTGGTCGCAGAGCATGGCCGCGCATTACGAGGCGCGGGATTTCAGTAAAGTGATGGTCGAAGTGCGTGACCTCGCGGATCAGGCAAATCAGTATTTTGATGCCAAAGCGCCTTGGGCATTGGTTAAGAGCGATCCCGAAGCCGCACGCTGCGTGATGACCTCGGTTCTCAATATCTTCCGCGTGCTCACGATCTACATGCAGCCGGTCCTGCCCGCCTATGCAGCCAAAGTCGCCAAGCTCTTCAACGAAGCTCCTTATGTGTGGACGGATGTTGCGAAGGCCATCGAAAACGTTCCGGTGAAGCCCTACGAGTACCTCGCCACGCGCGTGGAACAGGCCTCGGTGGACAAACTGATCGAAGCGAGTCGCGCCGTTGATAAGCCCGCTTCTAAACCGGCTGCCGCAAAAGCGGTCGAGCCGGTCAAAATCGTGGTCGAACCCGTGAAAGAGACCATCGATTACGACACCTTCGCAAAAGCGGATATGCGCGTGGCCACCGTGCTTTCGGCCGAGTGGGTCGAGGGTGCGGACAAGCTCCTGAAGGTCATCCTCGACATCGGCGACGCCCAGCCGCGCCAGGTGTTCGCGGGCATCCGGAAAGCCTATGACCCCGCCACGCTGGTCGGACGGCAGGTGGTGATGGTCGCGAACCTCGCGCCGCGCAAAATGCGTTTCGGCATGTCCGAGGGCATGATCCTTGCGGCGGGCAATCCCGATGGTGCGCTTTTCGTGGTCGCTCCTGACGCGGGGGCCATACCCGGCGCAACGGTGAAGTAGCAGTGTGGCACGGGCGTCTCGCCCGTGTTCGGGTTTGGTGGCACGGGCGTCTCGCCTGTTGTTGGTGTGGGGCTAAATCAGCGATGCGAAACGGCTCGGTTAAATCGTGGCTCGGCGTCCTGCGGCTCTGGTCTCTGACCGCCTCGACGATTCCGGTGGCGGTCGGCGCGGTGGTTGCCGCGCAGGGCGGGCATTTTTCGTGGCCGCTCTTGGCCCTGACGCTGGCGTGCGGCTGGCTGCTACAGATCGCCACAAATCTGCTCAACACCTACGGGGATTTTCGCTCGGGCGTCGACACTCTTGAGACGCTTCCGACCACGCCGCAACTGGTGACCGGACTGCTGCATCCACGCACCGTCTTTATCGCCGGCGTCAGCGCCTTGTTCGCCGCTGCGGTTCTCGGCGTGGTGACTGCCGCGCTGAGCGACTGGACGCTCCTCTGGTTTGCCGCGGCCGGCGTGGCGGGTGCGGCGGGCTATACCACAGGCGTACGGTACAAATACGCGGGGCTGGGCGTGCCCGCGGTTTTTTTTCTGATGGGTGTCCTAATGGTGCTGGCCAGCACTTTTGCGCAGAGCTGTGCGGTGAGTCGGGAATCCCTGGTCGCGTCACTCCCGGTTTCATTTCTGGTGGCAGCGATTCTGCATGGCAATGATCTACGCGATCTCGTGACAGACCGTGTGGCCGGCATCAAGACGACGGCCTTGATCGTGGGTGCCCGGCGCGCACGGATGCTCTTCTATGCGTTGCACCTCGCGCCGCATCTTGTCGTGCTCATAGGTGCCGCAACAGGCGCGTTGCCGGTGGGGTCGCTGGTGACGCTGCTGGCCCTGCCGCTGACCGTCAGCGCGGTGAAAACCTGTGCGGGCGGGTTCCGCGCGAACGACGCGGTCCGCATTGCCAAACTCGAGGGCCTGTCAGCGGGGACACACTTCGTCTTCGGTGCGCTGCTCGTGCTCGGGCTGCTCCTTGCAAAAGTGCTCCCATCTTTTATTTAGCCAGCAATTCTAAATATGGCAGGACACGCGCTGAGGGAAGGCACTCGCGGGCCCATTACAAACGGAAGAGCCTGGCTTTCTCCTGTTCGTAGTGGCGCCGTGAGGCGCTTCTTAGCCATAATTAGAATTGCTGCTCTTTAGCAGTGCTTTCGGGACGGGATGGGGATATCATAAAGACGATGTTTGGGAAGTTTTTCAGACAAGTGAATAAGCGTGCGGTTTGGCGTGGCACGGTGTGCCTGATGGCTGCGGCGTGTGCGCTGCAAACCGCAGGGCCGGCGTGGCTGGCGGGGCTGGTGCCGTCGCTGAGTCCGTTCAATGCACTGCTGTCCGTTGCGGCGGGAGCGGGCGGGCTGTTCCTGGTGGGAGCAACGGCAATAGCGGCGGCTTGCATCTTCGCGCCTCGCGTTTTCTGCCGCTGGCTATGCCCGGTTGGGACGTGTCACGACGCGCTCACCTGCCGCCTGAAAAAGCGGACATGGCAAGGCCGTGTGCCGCGCTTCGGCCCGTGGCTGCTCTTCATCGGCTTGGGCGCGGCATTGACAGGATACCCGCTCTTCGGCTGGCTCGATCCTCTCGTGCTTTTTGATGCGGTCTTCGGTGTGGTGCGCGCACATCTCGGTGTGTGGGACTGGGTCGCTGCGGCGGGGCTTCCGTTGCTGCTGATCCTATCTTTAATCGCGCCCGGGACGTGGTGCGGCAAGCTCTGCCCGTTGGGCGCGCTGCAGGATCTGCTGCGCATGCCTCTACACCAGACGCTACCCGGCGCCGCGCAGAAGAGGGATTCCGCCGCGCTGAGTCGCCGCGTGTTCCTCGGACTAGGGGTGGGGGCGGGCTACCGGCTGGTGGTGCCGCCGGGACGCGCGGGGTGCAAAGGCGTGATCCGGCCTCCGGCGAGCGGCACGTCGGCGCGTTTCACCCGGCTCTGCGTGCGTTGTGGCGCGTGTGTGCGGGCCTGCCCGAACGGCATCTTGCGCTTTGGCGGGGTGGGCGCGGGGCTGGCGAGCGTGTTGGCTCCGGAGGTGAGTTTCGAGGACGGCTACTGCCACCCGGGCTGCGTCGCCTGCGGGGAAGCCTGCCCAAGCGGCGCGATTCCGAAATTTGCGGCTGCGGTCAAGTTCGCGCGACCGCTGGGTCACGCTAAAGTGGACGAGGCCGAATGTCTGCTGGGACAGGGCCGCGAGTGCGGCGTGTGCGTGGGCGTGTGTCCGGAGGAGGCGCTGGATCTGGCCTGGGATCCGGTGGAGATGGTTAGCCGCGTCATGGTGAACACCAAGCGGTGTACGGGGTGCGGTTATTGCGAATATGTGTGTGTGAGCACGCCCAAGGCGATCTGCGTGAAGGCTGGAGGTGCGGGATGAAGCATGAAGTGAAAACAACAGCGATGAAACGGTACACGCGGTTTGTCAAGAAAGGCGTGTGGGAGTTAAAATCCCATGACCTGCCGTGGCCGCAGAGGGTCGGAGTGCACGCGTTGAGGCTGGTCAGCCTCGTGGTGTCCGGCTTCCAGCGGAACCAGTGTGCGCTGCATGCGGCCTCGCTGACGTTCTTCTCGCTGATGGCGCTGATCCCTGTCTTGGCCTTGACGCTGGCGATGGCGCGCACGTTCGGCGGCGCGGAGTTGGCCAGGGCTCAGATCGACAAGCACCTCAACGGCTTGATGGTTCAGATGGAGCAGGCGGTGGAGGTGCGTGCCGCAGAGGGGGATGCCACGGAAGAAAGAGCGAAGGCCGTGGTGACAAAAGCCTTTTCCGTACAAGTGCGTGAGATCGTGGACAAGCTGTTCGATCAGGTCAACAAACTCGGTTTCGGCACGCTGGGCGGCATCGGCGCGGTGATGCTGATCTGGACCGTAATCGGCGTGCTGGGCAAGGTGGAGGCGAGCTTCAATCAGGTCTGGGGCGTGGAGCAATCACGGCCGTTGGTGCGCAAATTCGCGGATTACTTGAGTGTGATCCTGATCCTGCCCTTTCTGATCACAGCCGTCTCGACCATCCCCGTATTGAGGATGCTCACCAAGGTCATGGCCAAAACCCTTGATGGGCACACCTCGGCCTTGCTCCTCACGATTATACAAAGCGGAGCAATCAAAACCGGCATCACGCTTATGATCGGCTCATTGACCTTCGCCTTTCTCCTGGGCTTCATGCCGCATGCGCGGGTGAAGGTAATCCCGGCCCTCGTGGGCGGCTTTGTGACCACCGTGCTGTTTGGTGCCTGGCTTAAAGTCTGTGCGATGGCGCAGATCGGTATCGCTGGATACAGTGCGCTGTTCGGCGGCTTCGCGGTGCTGCCGATCCTCCTGATGTGGGTCTACACCAGCTGGCAGATCGTGCTGCTCGGCTCCGAGATCTCGTTTGCGGTTCAGAACCGCGACACCTATGTGCTGGAACAAAACTCATTCGGAGCCAGTGTGCGGGCGCGGCTGCTGCTGGCGCTGACGCTCTGCGCGGAAACGGCGCGGCGGGCCCGCGAACCGGATGGCGGCGGGCCCTTTGCAGCCGAGACCTTCGCAAAGCAGCATGGCATCCCCCACCGGTTCGTCATCAGCATTCTCGACGACCTCGTGCGCAACCAGATCCTGGCACAGGTTGCAGACCGCCCCGGCGAATACCTGCTTTATCGCTGCGGCGAACACATCACCGCGGCGGACATCACAAAGGTGATGTTGGACGACGGCGAGCCGATCGAGGCCTTGGGGCTAGACAACCTCAACGCCTCGGTTCTGAGCTTTAGCCAGAAGCTCGATGAAACAATCAACGCGTCGCTCGCCTTTCCAGTGGCGCAAGCGTGAGGCCGAAACAGCGCGGAGGCTCTTCAAACCATTTCTTTACGACGGGGCCATGTCGACAACCCTCAATTCGGCTGTCGAATCCCCTCCGAAGTCGCTTTGGCTCAGCTCGAAAACCACATCGAAAAAACCGCCCGCCGCACGCACGGTTTCGGTCACTCCGCCGTGGCGGAACCACACGCCGCGCACGCTGGTGCCCGGCCTCAGCTTGAAGGTGAACTGTACGTGTTCGCCGGACGCTCCCACCGGCTGCACGCGCTCCACCGTCACACCCCGCACCCCCCAGCGCGGCGCGGGATTACCCATGCCGAAGGGAGCGAGACGCTGTTGCTCCTTGTACAGCTTCAATGAAATCTGCTCTGGCAGCAGCCACCCGTCCACCGTGAGCTTGCGCACCGCGCCGCCTGATCCCGCCTGGCTCGCGCATGCCGCACAAAAGAGTTGCTTGAATAGCTCGAACGCACCGGGCTTGACATGGAATCCCGCCGCGCGCTCATGTCCGCCAAAGCCTGCCAGCGCCTCGTCCGCCGCCATCAGCGCCTTCAGCGCGTGGTACCCCTCGCCCGCCCGCACCGAGCCACGCCCCGCGCCGGTTTCATCAAATGCCACCACGGCTGCCGGCCGTCCAGCCGCGTCGCTCAACCGCGCCGCCACAATGCCGATCACCCCGCCTCCCCCGCGTGCTGCCCGGCACTGCCGACCACCACCGCCGCGCCGTCAAACGCGCCCGCCGCCGCATCCAGCCCGCACTGCTGCCGCGCCGCCGCGACAATCCGCTCCTCGACGCCCTTGCGCCTGCCGTTAAACCCCTCCAACTTCACCGCCAACTCAGCCGCACGATCCCTGTCCAGCGTCGTCAGCAACTCGTACGCCACCATCGCCGAATCCATGCGCCCGGCAGCATTGATGCGCGGCCCCAAAATGAATCCGAACGTGTAAGCGTCCAACGCCTCGACCGTCCGCGGCGAGGCCCGCGACAACAAAGCCCTGAGCCCTTCGCCCGCGAAGCGGTCCCAGTGCTTGAGCGCACTGGCTACGAACAGTCGGTTTTCACCGGTCAACGGCACGACGTCCGTCACCGTGGCCAATCCTACGGAAGTCAGCAGTTCGCCGCACAACCCCGTGCCCTGATACCAGCCCTGCGCCTTGCCGACCTCGACCAGCGCATGTGCAACCTTAAAAGCAACGCCGGCACCACACAGATTTTCCGTACCCTTCGAAGCGCCCAGCCGCGGATTGACGATCACCTCGGCCTGTGGCAACGCCACGCCCGGCTCGTGATGATCGGTGATGATGACCGCAATCCCCTGCTCGCGCAGATGCGCCACCTCAGCCACGGACCCGATCCCGCAGTCGACCGTCACCAACACACCCGGTACCCGCGCCCGCTCCCGTAGACAGCGCTCCAGCGCCGCGAACGTCAGGCCGTACCCCTCGGGCTCGCGCACCGGCAGAAAGACCTCTACCAGGCCGCCGATGCGCCGTAGCGCGGTCACCAGCACCGCTGCGGCCGCCACGCCGTCCGCGTCGAAATCGCCGAATACCACGATCTCCTGCTTCGCGCGGACCGCTGCCCACAGCCTTTCCGCCGCGGCACGCGCGCCGGGAAACTCGAAGGGATG
>JBBRJN010000129.1:0-8060 GCA_038219365.1 Kiritimatiellia bacterium
CCCGAAGCGGATGTCTTGAAGCTGGGGAAGACGGCCTCGTTTAAGCCGCAGCTGTTCGAATGCGAGTTGAACGTGACCTTGGACGGGTCGGCGCAGGGCTTTGCCGAAGCGCTCAATGTCGTACGCGATAAGACCTTCACCTTTGAACAGCTTGATGCGGCGGATCGCATCTCTTTTGTTCCCCCCGACCGGATCGTTGCGGTGAAACCGTCCACAGCGGCGTGGAGCGATGTTGCCGCGTTGAACCTCGAGAGCTTCCGTCCGGCGAACGTGAGCGGCCTGTTGGTTCTGGGCTCCATGGGCGACGTGACACGCGAGGTCGCGGCGGAGCTGCTGAAGCCCGCGAATGAGATTCTGCTGGGCACGCGTATCGGTCGACGTGCCGCGCTGGACATTCAGGCCAAGCCGGCTGCGCCCGCCGGTCAGGTCAGCCTGCGCGGCTCACAGGGCCAGGACATCGTCGCCGGAGACGTTCGCGAGGTTTCGGGGACCCTGACGCATCCGTACGCCACAGGAAGCGGAAAGGTTTCCTGCGCGGCGCGTGCGCTGCCGGTCTTAGGCACGACGGAACTGCTGATCGCTGGCGGCGGGACGACGGGCGGACCCGCTGCGGTGGGTGCTGCGCGGAAGGGCGTCAAAACCGTAGTCGTTGAAAAGCTCTACGCGCTGGGCGGCGTTCAGACGGTCGGCATGATCTGCGGCTATTATTACGGAAACGTGCGCGGGTTCACCTCGGTGATTGACGAAGGAGTGAAAGCCAAGGGCGCGATTCGTCCGCAGGCGAAAGCCGAGTGGTATCGTTCCGAAGCCCGCAAGGCGGGGGCTCAGGTTTGGTTTGGGTGCATGGCGGTCGGGGCCTTCATGGAAGGTAATCAACTGAAAGGCGTCGTGGTGGTGACGCCCGAAGGCGAGCGCGGCGTGATTTTGACCAAGGCGGTCTTTGACGCCACAGGCAATGCTGACATCGCCGCCGCGGCAGGCGAGGAGACCGAGTTTTACCCGGACGAAGAGCTGAACGGGCAAGGCGTCGGCATGGCGGTACACCGTTTGGGGGCAGGCGGCCACAACAACGATTTCTCGTTCGTCGACGATTCGGACGCCTCGGACATGAGCTTTTTCGGACTGCGCACGCGGAGCATGACGGAAGCGGGATGGGATGTCGCGCAGCTGGTCAATTCACGCGAGCGTCGTCGCTTGGTAGGCGTCTTCCAAGTATCCGCCTTGGATTTTTACACGGCGCGCACCTATCCGGACACCTTCGTGCAATATCGCAGCCGGTTCGATCTGCACGGCACGGCCAGCGGCGACTTCTTCTGGAGCCGTCAGATTCGCGGCGTCAACCATCCGATCTTGGAGGCCAACGTGCCCTACCGTACGCATCTACCCAAGCGCGTCGACGGCCTGCTGGTGGGTGCGATCGGCATGAGCGCCACGCGCGACGCGATGTCGATCTTACGCATGCAGCCGGACCTTCAGAACCAAGGTTATGCCGCCGCTTCGGCCGTCTACTTGGCGCTCAAGGAGGGCTGCGCTTTGCGTGCGATTCCCATCAAAAAACTCCAGGAACAGTTGGTCGCGGACGGCGTGCTGCCGCAAAGCGTCATCGGCACGCCCGATTCGCATCCGATTTCCGAAGATATGCTCAAGCTGGCGGCATCGATGGTGCGCGTCAACTACGACGGGCTGCAGTTCATCATGGCCGACCCGCAGCGGGCGCTGCCGTGCGTCCTTCAGAAGTACCGCGAGTTGGACACGCACAGCAGCGGACGCGATCCGGTGGTGAGCCTGCTGTATGCGCACATCCTGGCGTTGCTTGGCGACGCGACTGGCGAAGACGAGCTGGTCGACTGGGTCTCGAAAAACACCTGGGATTCCAAGTGGGATGAAGGGCTCGATGCCGGCGTCAACCGCATGTCCGCCTACCTGTTGGCACTAGGGCGCATTCATTCCAAAAAAGCGGTGCCAGCGATCAATCAGAGGATCATGGAGTTGGCCGCATTCAAATATGTGCGGCCCGAACACTGCCGCGTGATCGCGCTGATCGCGCCCCTGATTCACGACCCTGCGCTGGTGCCCGCGCTGAAGGCCCTTTTGGAGGCACCGATGGTCAGCGGCCATGCGATTCAGATGGGCAAGACGATCCCGCCTGTTGAAGGCTACAGCAGCACCAGCGACTATCGTCAGAAATCGACGGAAAAAACCTTCGCCTTGCGCGAAATCAATTTGGCGACGGCTCTCTATCGCTTGGGCGATTCCGAAGGCATGGCGCAGAAGCTCTTGGAAGCCTACGCGAACGACCCCCGCGGATTCTATGCGAACTATGCGCGGCGCGTGCTGCAATCAAAAGGGGAGAAGAAATAATGGATGTCATGAAAAAACTGCCTATCGGCCTTTCGGTTCTTTTGCTTTGCGGCGTCGTGGCTCAGGCCGAAACGCCGCGCTTTGTGGCGTTGCCGGAGCGGGCACTGCCGGTGATGGACACCGTTGACCTCGTGGTGGTGGGAAGCAGCGAGGGCGGTCTGGGTGCTGCGTATGCCGCCGGCAAGGCCGGGGCACGCGTGATCGTCATCAGCGACTACACCTTTCTCGGCGATGAATACATTGCCAAGGCGAAGCGCGATCTTGCGGCAGGGCCGGTTCCGCAATCCGAGATGGCCAAGCAGCTTTTTTCAACGCCCGAGCCGACGGCATTCTCGAAGACCGCGAGCAGACTGTTGCGTGAGGCCAAGGTGACGTTCTTGGACAATTCGCGCTATGCGGGTCTCTTAGTGGATGGGCAGGGAACGCTTTGCGGGATCGCGACGGCAAACAAGGCGGGTGTCCAGGCGATCATTGCGAAGACCGTGCTTGATGTCTCGCAGGCCTCCCGAGTTGCCGATGATGCGGGTGCCGAGCGAGCCCCTTGGACAGTGAAGACGCTGAGGGTCTCCAGGCCGTTGGTAGACAAGAAGACAAAGGTTCTGACGCAAGTGACGAAGGAGGTTCCGATGCCGGAGCTGACCTGGGCGCGTGTCAATAAAGCCGAGCAGTCGTTGCGCGAAACGTGGAACGTGGTAATCAGCACGAACTTTGCGCACAGCATGGATTTCTATATGCCCAACGCCCTGACGATGGCGCTGGCGCTGGATCTGGGAAAACCGCAGCCGGACATGTTCCGCGTCAAAGGCTTCGCCAACCTGTACGTGTTGGGATCTTCCGTGGCAACCTCGCCCGCCGTGGCGGAGAAGCTGATGCAGCCGGTTCGTCTGACGGATCTCGGGAGTCTGCTGGGGCTGCAATTGGCTGCCGAGGCGGCAAAGAAGACGCCGCCAAAGCCTGCCGACGTGGTCTTTCAGGCGGTCAAAGGCGCGGTTCGTGAGGGGTTTGCGATTCACGAGCTGACCGGGCGTGAACGGCCCTATTGTCAGCGTAAAGCGGAGACGGTGCGCCAGCCCGCAAGTGCGGTGCCGGTCTGGGGCGAGTACGACATCGTCGTTGTCGGCGGAGGACCTGCGGGACATGCGGCAGCCATTGCGGCCGGACGTGCGGGAAAGCGCGTGCTGCTGGTCGAACAGTCCGGCTTTATCGGCGGCAATGTGGCGCTGGGGATCACCGGCTTTTGGCGCGGTTACCGCAGAGGATTTAATCAGGAGTGGCAGAAGCAGCGTAAACTCGCGTATCCTGAAATGCTCAACGAGGCGGGCGTCGATATCTGGTATCACTCGCTGGCGGTTGGCGCCGTGATGCAAGGAAACGCGGTGCGCGGCGTGGAGGTCGCGACGTGGCTGGGCCGCGGCGTTGCCTTGGGGCAGATCGTGATCGACGCCAGCGGCGACGGCGACGTTTGCGTGATGGCGGGTGCGAAAGCCGACTACATCAGCGACGGCGACCTGTGCATTGAAGAGGCGTCGTTCATCGGTCATTATGCGAACTCGATGGCGTTCGATCCCATGGATGTGGTGGGGGCCACGCTTCATCGCGTATTCGTGGCTGAGCAGGTTAAGAAGACCGCCAGCATCCCGATTGCCCAGATCCGCGAAACGCGCCGCATTATCGGTGATTACAAGATCAACGAACTCGATGTGAACGCGGGCCGGACCTATGCCGATGTGATCGGCGTGATCGCGTGCGCCTTTGATCCCCATGGCTACTACATGAGCGACTACTCCTTTGCCGGCCTGATGATCTCGACCAAAAAGGTGAAGGAAGACGTCATCATGTATGTGCCGCTACGCGCCTGCATTCCTGCCGGTGTCGAGGGACTTTATATGGCCGGGCGCTGTTTCTCCTGCGAGCATGATGCGCAGGCGTTGGCGCGGATGAACCCCGACATGTTGAATCAAGGCTATGCCATTGGCTATGCCGCTGCGCTCTGCGTGCAGGACAAGACCTCGACCCGAGCCGTGGATATCCGCGCATTGCAAAAACATCTGGTGGCCATTGACTGCCTGCCGGCTGAAAAGTTCGCTGAGATCGCACGCGAGAAGCCGCCTGTTTCAGCTGCTGAGTGGGAGGCCGCAGCGCAGGACCCGGGTCAGCGCAAGAACCTGTTGATCCTTGCACGGGCTGGACAGAACGCGGTTCCGGCGCTGCGTGCGGCGTTTGCCAAGGACCCGACACCGGAGAAAGCGAAGGCGCTCTGCCTGCTGGGCGACAATGAGGGTGTTCCGCTGCTGGCACAGCACGTAAAGACCTTGCCGATGCCTCCTGCCGAAGCCTATGCCTGGGATGGCTTCTTGAAGGTGCCCGAGCTGGACGGCGCGATGTGGTGCCTCGCGATCCCGCGCGATCCGCGGGCCACGGAGACTCTGGCCGAGCGGCTTGCCACGTGCGATGCGTCGACGAGTTTCAACACGCTGCGCAGCATCACCGGCGCGCTGGGCCGCATTGGCGATCCGAAGGCGGCTCCCGCTTTGGCGGCCTTTCTCAAGAAGCCCGGTCTGCAAGGGTATTGCAACACGGGTACGGATCCTGCGGGCACGCAAGCCGCCCAGTTTTCCAAGGCAATGATCGAACTCTTCGCGGCGTCTGCGCTGTATAGATGTGGCGATTGTGAGGGCTTGGGCCGTACGATCCTTACGCAGTATCTGGACGACTGGCGTGGCATTTTTGTGCGGTATGCGGGCCATGTATTGGGACTCAAGGACGCATGATGTGCTGCACATCCAATGGATGCACTGAAAACGGTTAAACAGTTTCAGTGCGTGTGCCTCAATTCCACTGATGACAGGGCACACGCTGTGGGAAGGCCCTCACCGCCCAAACGGAAACGCCGTTTTTCTCCTGTTTGTAGTGGCGCCGTGAGGCGCTTCTTAGCCATATTTAGAATTGCTGATGTAAACGAACTCCCCGTAGACAGGCGGAAGTAAGATTTGAGAAAAGGATCACTTTATATCGGGGGCGTCGCGCTCACCGCTTTTCTTTCCTGTGCGACGGAAGAATGGCAATGGTCCGACCTAGGGAATCCGCTGACGCCCTCTTCTGTTGTGCAGAATAACGAGGAGTGGACGATCAGGTCGCGGATGGATGAATCATCGTGTGCGGCAGGAAACGCCGCTGGAGGGGCTGGCCGTGGCGTCTCTCGCCATGGCGGAGGGGCCGAGCCCTGCCAACAAGAGGAGGAGGATTGGCGGAAGAGCCTTTTCGAAGATGCACTCGAGCGGCTGTGCGCAGATCCCCAGACCGATCGGCAAACCGTCGATGTGTTCAACGCCTACGCCATCGAGGGGACGGCGGCCGCCGAGGTGGCGCGGCGTTTCGGACTCAAGGAGAACGCCTTCTATCAGATCAAGAACCGGATGACCAGACGCTTGCAGCGCGAGGTGGAGATTCTGATGGAGATCGGTGAGAAGTTCACGGTTACAGACCCAGCAGTTTGCGCAGAGCGGCTTTGACTTCTTCCAGATGGCTGGCTCCGAGCGTCCCAAGCTTTCGCGACAGAACATGCGTCCCCAGACTGGCAAGCCCTTGCACATTGACGGCGGACGGTTTGGGCAGCCAGCGGATTTTTCCGAGCGGCACTTCGCCGCGCAGCCCACGGATTTGGGAGGTCAGAGGCGCGACAATGACCAAAGACCGTGCGTCCGTGTCATCGGGCGCTGCAAGGATCAGTACGGGGCGGGACTTGGCCGCATACCCGAGATCCGCCATCCAGACCTCGCCTGCAGACAGCTCAATATTCACCGAACGCCTCCTCCCAGACGCTGCCTTGCGCTTCGTTGCTGAGTACCCGCGAGGGGTCCGGTTGCCGGCAGGAAGGGGAAGAATCGAGCGAAACCGGAAACGGAAGGCATCGACGCAAGACGATCTGCGCTAGCAAGGCGTTAACCGCGTCGCCCGAAGTCAACCCCAACTGATTAAGAATCTCGTCTGCGGTGGCAAGCCGTTGTTGGTCAACACGCGTTCTAAAAAGTATGGTTTGTGCCTTCATGTGCTCAAAATAGCTCAAAATAGCTCAGTTTGTCAATAACCTGAGAAGCAAGGGGTGCGATTCATTCTGGATTCTGACTCCTGTATTCTGGATTGTGGGTTGCGGGCGTTGCCCGATTTAGTGAGAGAAAACACCCAACGTCCAACGCCGAACGTTGAAGGCGGGAGGTCGCAGATTTTGTGCGAGAGGGTTCACAAAATAAGCCGGACGGGCATAAGAAGAGCGGATTCTGCGCGTATATCGGTTTACTACACCTGTTACTGTATCAACGATTTACCCGAGGCGTTGCGTAAACGTAACATTACGATGGGAAGTGAGTCTTTACCGCCTAAGGCGTGAAACCTTTTAAATGCTGATTATGTGGAGATTGTGACATGAAGAAAATGATGACACTTACTTTGTTCGCCGCATTGGCGGCTGGAGCCGTTGCGCAGGATGGAGACAATACGATCCGCCTGCTGGTCTACCCCGTGGACACGCTCGATGAGCGGATGCAGAAGCAGGAGATCAAGCGGAATCTGCCGACGCTGAAAGCTCCGACCGAGGGCGAGATCAGTAAACTCGACGGGGCCGCGCAAGTGGCTGCGATTCTTGCGAAACAGCAGGCAGAACGCGAGTATACCCGTATGGCCAACACACTCGCGCTCCAGCAGTTCGCGGAGGCCGAGCGCCGGACGGAAGAAATCCGTCAGAAGAAAGGCAGCACGTCGTTCGGACGGACGCTCGGTAACGTCACGGATTGGCTGGCTGCGAAACTCGGGGCGAGTGGATGGGAAACCCACCATCGCGGAAACCAAAGGGCTCACCGAGGGAAATATTTTCTTGTGCAACTATACGCTGGTTCAAGGAAAGATCACCGAAGTCGCCAGCGGCGACGCCACGATGGTCGAGGCGGGTGCGAAATGCCGCTTTGTGCTGCCGAACAATCTGAATTCGGACAATACGGTGGCGAAAGCGAAGGGCGGTTATGTGCCGACGGTGGTCGTTAAAGAAGTGAAAACGTCCGTGCCTGAATGCGAGTTTACAACGCTCATCGTGAAAGAGAAGGAGACTGCCACAAGCGGGTTCGGCAAACTGGCGGGCGGCGTCTTGGGTATGGCGGGTAAACGCAAAGCCGCAGACGGGGTTGCGCTGGGCATCGATGCTGCGCCCAAGGACTACACGGTGGAGCGTGTGACCGAGAGGCGTAAGCGCGCGGATGTCGTGGACATCCCGAATGTGCTGCTGGCGAAACTCAAGACGGAGGACACGGGGCTCAATCTGCTTTCGTTTGACGGGCTGTCGCAGCAGCAGGTCGAAACGCAGGGGCGCGGCAGCGATTTTGAACTGACCTGCGAGATAGTCGGGTATGCGGAAGAGCACACCAACGAAAAATATCCCGACACTGGACTGACGTTTGATCAGAAGGGGACGCTTACGGCCAACATCACGTTGGTGAACACGGAGACCAAAGAGGTTGTGGGCGGGCATGCGTTTCCCATCACGGCAAATTGCGAACGCACGGGAGTGTCGGTCCACGCGCTGGAGTCGGCTAGCAGCCTGTTGACGTGGGACAATGTTCTGACGGACTGCGCCAGGCAGATCGCAATAAAAGTCCGCGAAGCCGCCGCCATGCTAAAGAAATAAGCGGTCAGACGACATAGCCCTCTGT
>JBBRJN010000130.1:0-8046 GCA_038219365.1 Kiritimatiellia bacterium
CGGGTTTGACGATCGGGTCCTTGCGCGCCGCCCAGGCGACGGCAACCTTCATGTCTATGTGTTGCGGGATGACCTCGACCCGAAAACCTATTCCAAAAAATTGGCAGCGGCCTTTGCCCTGCTTTACGGTAAAGCCCGCGAACTTGGAGGGCAGGTCTCGGGCGAGCATGGCGTCGGTTTTGCCAAAAAACAGTTTTTGGCGGAATCGCTCGGCGAGGTCTCCATGGCGCTCCTGCGCAACATCAAAAGCGCCTTCGATCCGAACCATATCCTCAACCCGGGGAAGGTCTGCTGAAGGCCTGAAAATCCACTGTTGATCCGTATTGCGGCACGGGCTCACCCGCGTTACACTCTTTGCATGAAACCCGAATTAACCGAAGCTCAGCGCAAGGTGCTGCGCGGCCAACTCCGCAACGAACTGACGGAGGCCGTGGTCTATACGAGCCTCGCGCAACGCCAACCCGCCGGACACAACCGCGAGTTGCTCGAACGGATTGCCGGCGATGAGCGCGGCCATGCAAAGCAACTGGCAACCTTGCTCGGCGAAGAGGGCACCCCGAATCTATTCCGTGCGACTCGCGACATTCTAGTTGCGCGGTTTTTCGGACTGACGTTCGGACTCAAGCTCATGGAGAATCGTGAAAGCCGCGCGGGCGACGCCTACCGGTCGCTTGCCGGCGTCATACCGGAATTCGAGCGTATTGCCAATGAGGAGGACGCGCACGAAGCCACGTTACTCACGATGCTTGACGACGAGCGGCTCACCTACATGGGGGCCATCGTCCTGGGTTTGAACGACGCGCTGGTAGAACTCACCGGCGCGCTTGCCGGCTTTACGTTCGCCCTCAACGGCGCACGCCTGATCGCCATCACCGGCCTCATCACGGGGCTCGCCGCAGCCATGTCCATGGCTGCCTCCGCCTTTCTCCAGGCACGTGCCGACGGAAGCACTTCTGACCGCCACCCCGGCAAGACCGCCTGCTACACAGGAATCGCCTATGTCTGTACAGTAGTTATCCTCATCCTGCCCTACCTCTTTTTGTCCAACGTAAAGGTCTCGCTGGCGATCATGCTGGCGTCCGCGCTCATGATCATCGCGCTCTTCAACTTCTACCTCAGCGTGGCTAAGGACGCGCCCTTCCGCCGGAGTTTCCTTGAGATGGCGGGACTCTCAACCTGCGTCGCCGCCATCTCTTTCGGCATCGGCTACGTCCTCAACCACACCCTGGGCGTGGGATAAGGACAGGCCTACTCCAACACCTTCTTCAACGCCTGCGCGGCCTTCAGCCAGGCCTCGTTGCCGCCTTTACCGACCACGCAGAGCAGGTACACCGGCTCGGCAGGCGTATACACCGCACCAGGCGCGACGGGCGTCTCTTCGATCTCCAACCGCGCGTCGGGATGCGGACCGTCCCCCGGGCTGTCGAGCCAAAAATAGATCTGGATGTCCGATGCCTTGGAGGCCACCGCGCCGAAGAAACGCCCGTCCTGATCATCCAGCCAGCAGTCTGCCACCGGCATGCCCCACAGGCTAGGGACCTGTTGCTTAGGCCTGCCCATGAAGTCGCTGTACAAGCGGAAGTAGAGACCTTTCAGCCGCAGCGGAACGGTCCCCACGTTTTTGACGTTCACCACCTCGCTCAGGAACCACGGCGTCCCCGTCGGCAGGATCAGACGGTGCGTCACTTCAAAACCTTCCGTACCCACAACCGTCGCACTGGTCACTTCAACCACTGCGACTCCGTTGGTCACGCGTCCGTCGATCGTTTTCACCGTCCGCGCATCGGTCCAGCGATTCTGCCCATCCGCGTTCAGCGTGTGGATCAGCGCGTTGTATTGTCCAAACGGCTTCTCCGAACCGTCTAGCGTCACGCGCCGCACCATGTTGCCGTCACCTCGTTTTCCAGACAACTCGATTCGCCCGTTGCCAACGCGGAACGTATCGCCGTCGTGCGTGAACGTGACACGGGCGTCCCGCCCGTGGTTCATGGGCGGGACGCCCATGCCACAGGTACGCTTAGCCACCTCCATCGCATCCAGAGGCGGCCCGTTCTTCGGCAGCGCTTTCGGCAGCGGTGCGGGCTTGAAGCGATACGCACCCGCCTCGCGCTGAAGCGACGCGAACATCTCGGTCAACAGCGTATACGGCACGCCGTCCTCGTTGATCAGCCCGTAGTTGGAGTCCTCGGGAAAGGGCGTGCTGATGCCCAGCGCGGGCTCGTCCACCCACATGAAATAGTCGTATCCGAGCAAGAACGGGAGGCTCAACATCGTACGCGCGAACAGGCTCGTCGCCACCGTGCGCTCCGCCTGCGTGCGAAAACGCTGCCCCGCACCGTGTATGCTCGGCAGGCCCGCGTCCAGCGCCGGGAAAGACCATTCAGTGATCAGCATCGGCCGCTTCACATAGTTGTAGTATTTCGCGAAATGCTCGGTCACCAACTCCCCTGTCTTGCCGGAATGCGTATACACGCGGCCCTCGTCCAGATCCGCCATGGGGTAGCAGTTGAAGGTCACCACGTCACAATATTTACCGGACACTTCCCACACGACCGGGTCGGCACCGCCCGTGCCTGCGAAGCGCGCGCCCAGCACCAGATGGTTCGGGTCTGCCGCGCGGATCGCCCGTGACGTGACCGCGAAGTAGCGGTCTGCTGTGAAACTTAAAAACGTTTTTTTAAGCTCCCGTTGCTCCGGCGTCCCGCCGGGCAAGGCCTGGAGCGTTAAAATCTCCTCAAAGCTTTTAAGCTGGGTTCCATACGTTGCATTAAACCACTCGATTTTTCTGTCGCAGCGCCCTTCGACAAACTCCTTCAACGCGATCTTGGCCGTGTGCGCCGGGCCTTTTTTCATCACAGCGTCAAACAGGCCGGTATCCGATCCGCCGCGGCCCCACCATGCCAGCTCGTTATCGATGAAATAGCCGAATAGCCACGGATCGTTGCGGTTCGGGACACACAGTTGCCGCACGCGGTAAGAGACAAACGCCTCAAAGTCGGGATGGAACACGTTGGGAAATGAAGAACAGGGCCTGTGTTCGTTCGGCGTAATATCATAATCATCCCCCAGTGAGGCGAGATGGTCGCCGATGTTGAGAAACTCGGTATGCACCAGCCCGCGATGCTTCAGTTTCGAATCGCATCCCGCGCCGAGCATGGTGAAGCCCCACGCCTTGAGACGTCCTAGCGTCTCGCTCTCCCACTCCGCGTGATCGGTGTACTTTTTTTCGTTCTTTTTGCCATGCGGACAATACCCGAGCTTCTCGCACCAGTGGCCTTGGAACGTCACATGGTCCACGCCCAGCAGCACGATGCCACGCCCGAGCGGGTCGATCGTCCACCAGCGCCCGTCAGGCTTCTGCACCACATGGAAGAAACCTGTGGCAGCGTCCTTGATATCCGGCACCACGTTCTCCATGGCATAGGCTGGGAACGCCTTCTCCGCTTTGCTTTCCGCCACGACCCCGGACCACTCGGCGCGGATCTCGCCGAACTCGCCCGTCATGCCGGCGATATGCAGCGCGGGGCGTCCACGCGTCACCGCCTCCGCCGTGAAGGCATAGCGCTTGCGCAAGATCAGCCGCCCGTCCGGCGCAGTGATCAATCCCGTGATGCCCTCCCGGTCCATGCTGAGCTTCAGGCGGTGCGGCAAGCCAAAGGTCCACTTCACTCCAAAGTTTTCATCGATCACGGCCTTCAGGTTCGACTGCGCGAGCCACTCGCCGTCGCGCATCTCCGTCAGTTCGACCATCGGCAGGCAACCGCCTTCCGGCGGGGTCTGGACCAGTGCCAGGTGCCAAAAATTGCGGGCGTCGTCCACAATGGCGACTGCGGCGAGATTCCAGCTGTGGCGCCCCGACAGGCGCGGCGTAAACACCGCTTCGACCGTTACATTCGAGGCGAGCGGCGCGGCCTCATACACCGCGATCGCGTTCCCGTTCGACTGCATGCTGTGGACCCCGTCCGTCCGGAACTTCCATGCCATCGGGTCGCCGTACCAGCCCTGCCCCTGAGCGCCCAACGGCTTCATCTCCGCACCCGCAACACCCGCCGCCAAGGCCAACAGAAAATACACTTTTTTCATTGTTCCCCCCATAATCAGAGCTGCAAACTTGCATTCACAATAGATCCGCAATAAAATATCAGATTAACGGATTTAAGTCCCAGCTTGTTTTCAGAACCTGAATCACGCTTTACAGAGTGAACGCCTTTGACTTTCTGCCACACACAACCGGATCCGATTCGAAGTCGACTCAGAGGTGTCGTGGCGTGTTTCTGCCTTATCCTCGTCGGCTCGGCGATTCCGGCGCTGGGCATCCCTGTCGAACAGTTGGCCAACCCGGGCCTTGATCTCCCTTATCTGACGGTCAGCAACACCAATAGTTTCGGCATCATCTCCGGCAGTTTTCCAAACGGCTGTTTCGACAACTCACGTTATACCGGCACACATGTGGCAAACACCTATGGCCAAGAGACGGCTGGCACGGTCTCCGGCTCGGCCCTGCGGGTGGCAGCCGCTGTTCAGAGCGGCTACAGCAGCGGGGCTAATTTCGAAATCTACCAGACCTTGCAGGTGGTGACCCAACGGAACTACACGGCAACGGTTTGGCTCAAAGCCTCAACGACCGCAACGGCGTCTTTCCTCATACGCATGAAGTCGTCCCCTTATACCGTGCGGGCCATCACCAGCTGCGCACTCTCCACCGCGTGGCAGTCTTTCTCACTCACTCTCCAAGCCCCTTTGACGGAGGCGCTGGCGGTATATGTCACCCTCAACAATCAGCCCATAACCCTCTGGCTGGACGAGATGAGCTGTAAGGTTCAGGACGGGAACCGGATCTGGTTCGTATCGCCTGAAGGCTCCGACGCGAACGCCGGCTCGCTCGCTGTGCCCTTCCGAACGATTGCCCGCGCCGTCACCAGCCTGATGATCGGCGACACGCTCTATCTGCGCGGCGGCACCTATCGTGAAACGCTTCAGCTGCCCCTGTCCGGCTCGCGTGCAAACCCCGTCACCATCGCCGCCTACAACGCGGAGGCGGTTACGCTTTCCGGGTGCGATGCGCTGACCGGCCCCTGGGCCCCCACCAGTAACGGCATCTACGCTGCAAGCGCCGAATGGACACTCGGATCTGGCTACAACCAAGTTTTTGTGGACGGTGCCATGCAACATGAGGCGCGGCATCCCGACCATGTATCCAGCGACCTCTTGAGCCCGTCTACGGTCGCTCTCACCGTATCGAGCAACTACACCGTCACCTGCTCGGCGTTCGACGGCAAAGGTGATCTGACCGGCGCGCGCTTTTTCGCCAGCGTAGGCTCCTCCTGGGCCTGGCAGAACGCGCTGGTCTCCAGCAATAAGACCGGCACGCTTTTCCTCAACCCGTCAACGGCGTCAACGTGGTGGTGGCCCAACTACGCCAGCAAAAGCAGCGACACGGGGCGCGGCTTCCTCTACGGCTTGCCCTGCCTACTTGACGCCGACGGCGAATGGATTCTGCAAACCAACGCGGCGGCCCCGCACACGTTGCATCTGCGCATTGCCGGTCGCGCGGATCCTGGTGAGCATCTCGTGGAGATGAAGCGCCGCAACTGGTGCGTTGACCTCAACGGACAGAACTTTATCACGGTCAGCAACATGGCTTTCCGCGCAGGTGCGGTTCGGCTCAATGGTGAGGGCCTGGTGCTGGACAGCTGCGACGCGCGGTATCTGAGCCACTATCTGGTTTACGCTTCGGGCGGAACCGCTAACGGAGGCCGCACCGAGGGCGGCGGCATCAACGTGAGCGGCACCAGCAACGTGGTGCGGCGCTGCGCGGTGTCCGACACGGCCGGCAGCGGAATTCTAGCCAGCGGCACCGGGCACCTCATCACGCGGAACCATGTTTTCAACACCGATTACTCCGCCACTTACGCGACCTGCATGACCCTTTCCGGAACGGGGATCACCGCGTCCTTCAACACCCTGCACGACACCGGACGCGACATTCTGCAGCCGACCGGGAAAGGCCTCAGCGTCCTCTACAACGACCTCTACCACGCCGGACGTCTCTGCAAAGACTTAGGCGCAGTCTACGCCTGGGGCACAAACGGCAAAGCGCCCGACGGCACGGTCACGCGCATTGCCTACAACTGGGTCCACGACAGTACCACAAACGATACGCTCGGCATGGGCATCTACATCGACAACTACAGCCGCAACTTTCAGGTCGATCATAACGTGGTCTGGAACTTCGGCGACAGCAGCGGACTGAAGTGGAGCGACGGACTGCGGCTCAACGCGCCCGCCGAAGCTCTCAGGCTCTTCCACAACACGCTCTTCCGCAGCCGCAACTACAATTACAGCACGTACACGCCCTACATGCCCGGCAGCAACACGCCCGAGAACGTTTACTGGACCACCAATAATCACCACCTCTTCTACGTCGCACAAAACAATCTGTACATGACCAACTCCGCACCCGACCTCGAGAACCCCGATGCCCGCGATTTCCGGCCCAAGGCCACCAGCGCAGCCGTCGACCCCGCCTACGCCACGAATACCATCACCTGGACCACCACCAACGGCGTCAGCAACGTTCCTTCCAATTACAAGCTTTCCATGACCGTCAAATCTCAGTCCTTCTCCTTCGAAGAACAGGGCGGCGTCGGGGTGCCTGTCGACACGGACAGCGACCTGTCCCCTGACACGTTCATCGGAAACTCACCTGACAGCGGAGCTTATGAAAGGGGCGGCGAATACTGGACGCCGGGCGTATCAGGCTGGGCCGCAGAGTGGCCCATCGTACGCAGCGACGCGCCCTTCGATTACGTGGGGACCGTCGTGACCGCCAGAGGGACGCTGCTCTCCTCTGGCACTGCGGCAGCCAGCGTCTTCCTGTACTGGGGCGTCGGCGACTCGCCCGCCGCGTGGGCCAATGTGTCCACGCTGGGCACAGCGTTCACCGGAGCTTTCCAACCGCTCGCGTTCAATCTGACGGCTCTCCTACCCTACACAACCTATGGCTACCGCTTCCGCGCCTCGAATGCGTTCGGCGAAACCTGGAGCGACCCCGTCACCTTCGTCACCGGATCGGGCGTTCCCGTCAACATCGTTTGGGACGCGGGCGGCACCAATCTGAACGTGGATCTCGCCGACAACTGGGAGACCGACACACTGCCGAATTTTAACGGTGCCACATACGCCTTCTTTGGCAGCGGAGGAAGCACCGCCCTGATCAACCGCGCGGTCAGCCTGTATGGAATGACCTTCAACCGAAACGGGAACTTCACGCTCGCTAGCGGCGTCGGAACGGTAACGCTCGGGGGAGGCGGCCTCATGGCAGCCGTACCCTCAACCACAAGCCGCACGTACACGCTAGCTGAGGACCTGGCGCTCATCGACCAGCAGGTCTGGAACGTCACCAACAACGGCACCGGCATGACGTCCCTAGACGTTACAGGCTCGATCTCTGACAGCTCCCTCGCCTGCGGGCTCACGAAGATCGGCAATGGGACCGTGACCCTTAAAGCAGCCAACAGCTACCAAGGCGTCACCATTGTCAGCAACGGACAGCTCGCGATCTCGCACGCGACGGCCCTCGGCAGCACGAACGGCGGAACCGTGGTCCGTTGCACGCAGGGCGGATATCTGCAACTCAGCGGCAGCCTCACGGTAAAGGAGCCCTTGACCCTCAACGGCGAGCGCGCGAACAGCGGCTCCTCCCTGTACAGCAGCAGCGGCAGCAACGTCTGGAGCGGGCCGCTCACCCGCATTGGCCAGACGCGCATCAACACTGCGCCAGGCTCCACGCTGGTGATGACTGGCGGCGCGTCAGGCGGCGGGGGTCTGTTCGTCGTTAACGCCAGCGGCACCTTCGTGGTCGCCGAGAAGCCGCTCCTGATCGCGAACGACGCGTTTTGGGCCGACTCTGCCGGGCTCACCATTTTGAGCGTGACCGGTAATATCTGGGGCGATACCATTCTCGGCAACGGCACGCTGCGAACCGACGTCGCCAACGCGCTGCCCGCGACGACCAAACTGAAGATCGGCTTGGGCTATGTCCCC
>JBBRJN010000131.1:0-8040 GCA_038219365.1 Kiritimatiellia bacterium
CGTTACCGTCTGAGACCGGCTAGGATCTCCCGCAGCAAACATCCGAACGACACGCGGTTTGAGCTGAAACAACCCGTTGCCGCTCCCCGCCCACAAAGAGCCGTCTGCCGCAGCCTTCAGACAACGCACGTCATGCACCTTGTCGATCCCGGTTCCGGCCAAGACAAGCCAGTTCGTCTGGTTCGGGCGGTAGATCCCCTCCACCGTGCCGAACCAAACCTCACCGTCCGCTTGCTCCAACAGTGCCGCATGGCGTAATCCGGATGGCCTGACCTCACGCCACACCTCTCCCGAGCGTCGAAAGAGCCGACCATCCATCAGCTTGCCCCACAAGGTGTCGCCGGTGCCCGAAAAAACCTGAAAGAGTTCCGCCGTTTTTTTTTCATGCGGAAAATCAGCTACCGTATAACCTTGTCCGTCAAAGGCGAACAGGCTGCCCTTACCGACAAGCCAGACCTTGCCGCGAGAGTCCATCGCCGCCGAAGAGAACGAGCCGGCTACCGCCTCGCCTCCCTGCGGTACAGACCTCAACGCATGCCCGTCATAGCGGAACATCCCCGCGTTAGATGCGACCCAAACTGTACCGTCAAGACTCTCACGAACCCAAAACAAGACAAGATGCGGAGATTGTTCAAGCCAGCCGTCCGGCGTTTCAACACGCCAGAGCTCACCCGGCTGCAGATCAACATCCCCCAGCAGCGGCACCCGCTCCCATTTGTTCCCGTCATACCGCATCACTCCATCCTCGCCAGAAGCCCAAAACGCGCCCTGTCGATCCCACAGCAGACTGTTCAGATGAATCGGCATCTTTTCAGGATAGGCTTCTTGCGGGAATGAAACAAAATCAACACCGTCGAAGCGAACCACATGGCGCGGCGTCGCCAACCACAGGAAACCGTCCGGAGACTGTTCGACAGCCGTAACGGTGCCCTCCGGCAAACCGTCTTCAACACCCCAGCGCCGGACGGTGTACCCCTCCTCAATCGGCGTCGCATCAGCCCGCACGGCCACACACACACCGCTCGTTCCCAAAACGGAGACGACCAGAAAAAGCCGCAAGAACGAACCCTGCCACGCCCTTTTCAACTGTCCAAACATGCTGACCCTCGGATGTCACAACCCAGACGAAAAAACGGATGTTCCGATTCCCGTCTATGTTTTCCTTACCATACAATGTGAGCCTGTCGTTGTCGAGCCACCCAGCAATTCTAAATTCGCAAAGAAGCGCCTCACGGCGCCACTACGAACAGGAGAAAGCCCGGCGTTTCCGTTTGGGGGCCCGTGAGAACCTTCCCGCTATGCGTGGCATGCCAGAATTAGAATTGCTGCTTCGTGCGCCGCCGCCCCACCTCAGTACTCGAACCCGGTCAACTTCTGATCAGCGTCCTGCACGGGGCGAAACGTGTGGCGGTGCTCGGGGCACGAGCCGCATTTAAACAGCGCGGCCATGTGGGCGTTCGTGCCATAACCTTTGTGTGAAGCGAATCCGTACTGCGGATACTTGGCATCCAGCTTGAGCATGTAGTGGTCGCGGCTGACCTTGGCCATCACGCTGGCCGCCGCGATCAGGAAGCTCTTTGCATCGCCCTGCACGATCGCCGTCGAGGCGCAGGGCAAGCCCTTCACGGGCAACCCGTCCACCAGGACGTATTCCGCCTTGACGGGAAGCGCCTCAACCGCGCGCCGCATGGCGCGATGCGTGGCCACCAGAATATTGATCTCGTCGATCTCTTTGGACGAACACCAGCCGGTTGCCGTAAAGATCCCCGGCGTATGTGTCAGGTGCGCGAAAAAAGCCTCCCGATGCGCGGCGGAGAGTTGCTTGGAATCTGTCAAATCGGCGAGGACGGAGGCGTACAGCGCGTCGGCCAACTCGGCGGCAATCACCACGGCGGCGGCAACCACCGGCCCGGCTAGGCATCCGCGCCCGGCCTCGTCAACGCCCGCAAGGACGATACCCGGCCTTTGCGACCACACCTGTCGTTCAAACGTCAACATGGGATGAGTGTACAGGTGTGACCGGTTAGGGTTCAAGCCCAGAGTGTAGGTGTGCCAGCCCACACGGAAATAAAAAAAGGCGGACGCCTCGCGGCATCCGCCTTTTCAACACGTCTGCAAGCGGCCGTTACGCCGTCTTAGCAGCCGCCTTCTTCTTGGCCGCAGGCTTTTTCGCCGGGGCTTCTGTCGCTGCGGCTTCAACCGCAGGAGCGGCAGGAGCGGTCTCGACAACAGCCTTAACCGGGAGCACAACCCACTGCAACAGGCACGTTTCCGCACCGTCGCCGCGGCGTGTGCCGAGCTTCATGATGCGGGTGTAACCCCCGTTGCGGCCATTCATCGACGGCACGACGCTGTCGAACAGCTTCTGTAAAGCCGCCGGGCTTTGCAGACGGGAGGCCGCCAAACGGCGGGCCGCCAGCGTGCCCTTGCGGGCCAGCGTGACAATCTTCTCGGCGTCCTTGCGCGCCTGTTTTGCCTTAGCCAGCGTGGTCGTGATGCTGCTCTGCAAAATCAGGTTCGTCACAAGGCTGCTCATGAGCGCCTTGCGGTGCGACATGGACCGGCCGAACTTCTTCATTACTCTCTGATGACGCATGTCTTAAAACCTCAAACAGTGTTACTTGTTGCCTTCGAGCAATTCCGGATCGAACTTGTAGCCCAGATAAAGACCCAGCTCAGTCAGCTTGTCCTTAATCTCGTTGAGCGACTTCTTGCCGAAGTTGCGATACTTCAACATGTCGGCTTCCGTCTTCATCGCCAGTTCACCAACGGTCGTGATGTTGGCGTTATTCAGGCAGTTGGCGGCACGGACGCTCAGTTCGATCTCGTTCACGCTCATATTGAGGATTCGGCGCAAGCGGTCGCGCTCCTCATCCACCTTCTTCTCCGACTCCTCGAACTCCAGCACTTCTTCGCTGTAGTCGACAAAGACGTCGAGGTGGTGACGGAGCACGGCGGCGGCGGTCTTCAGCGCTTCATCCGCAGAAACACGGCCATCCGTCCAGACATCGAGAATCAGCTTCTCGTAATCCGTCCGCTGGCCGACGCGGGTGTTCTCCACGAGGAAGTTCACGCGCGTGACCGGCGAAAAGATGCTGTCGATCGGAATGCGCCCGATCTCCTGCTCGTCGGTCTTATTTCCTTCGGCCGGGCAGAAGCCCCGACCTGTACGGATCTCCACTTCCAGATCCAACGTGCCGTCCGCATCGAGTGTCGCGATCGGCTGTGTCGGATTGAGCACCTCGATCGCATTATCCTCGGCGAAGTCGGAGGCCATCACCACACACGGCCCCTTCCGATTCAGCTTGAGCCAAACGGGATTGCGGCTGTAGCTCTTGAGAAGCACGCGCTTGAGGTTGAGAATGATGTCGGTGACATCCTCGCTCACACCCGGCAACGCACTGAACTCATGGTTTGCGCCACCGACCCTGACGGAGGTAATCGCGACACCTTCGATCGAAGACAACAAGACGCGGCGAAGGGAGTTGCCGACGGTGCGGGCGTACCCCACCTCGAACGGCTCCGCGGTAAAACGTGCATAGGTCGCGGTTGCGGTGTTCTCTTCCTTCTGCACGCGCCGGGGCATTTCAAAACGACTCAAACGAATCGGCATGTTTCCGTCCTTTCAGACCGCGCGCCCCGATTTACAGGGCTGCGGCCGTCAGCACTACTTCGCTTTAGCGCGAATACAATTCGACAATGGCCTGCTCGTTCACGACAGGCGCGATCTGCTCGCGTGTCGGGATGCTCAAAATTTCCGCGCGGAACGCCTTCCGGTCCAGCGAAAGCCACGTGGGCGTCTGCTGGGTGGTGGCGGCCTCGAGACTGCGCGTGGCAAGGTCTCGGCTGCGCGGACGGTCACGGACTTCGATCACGTCACCGGCTTTGAGGATCATGGACGGAATCGCGACGGTCTTGCCGTTCACCGCCAAGTGCCCGTGCAGTACGTACTGACGTGCGGCGCGGCGGGACGCGGCGAAACCGAGACGGTAGACCAGATTGTCCATACGGGTTTCAAGCAGTTGCAGCAGGATCTCGCCCGTGACGCCTTTGCGGCGCAGCGCCTCTTTGAAGAAACGCTTGAACTGGAGTTCCTGCATGCCGAACTGGCGGCGCAGGCACTGCTTTTGACGCAGCTGCTCGCCGAACTCCGACATTTTGCGACCCCGGCGCGCGCCATGCTGACCCGGAGCGGGCGTGCCCTGCTCGATCGCGCACTTGGCCATATAGCACCGGGCACCCTTGAGAAACAGCTTCTGCCCTTCGCGCCGGCACAACCGGCAAACGGGACCTGTATATCTGCCCATGTTAGACTCTCCTCCGTTTGCGCGGACGGCATCCATTATGCGGAATCGGCGTGCAATCCTTGAGCAGCGTGACGTGAATGCCGGCGGACTGGATCGCCCGCACAGCGGACTCACGGCCCGCACCCGCACCTTGAACCCTGACTTCAACCTCGTGCATGCCCTTGGCAACGGCCTGACGGGCGGCGTCCTGCGCCACCATCGTCGCCGCGAACGCGGTGCATTTGCGCGAACCCTTGAACCCGGCCTTTCCAGCCGAACTCCAAGCGATCACACCACCCCGGGCATCCGTGATTGAAACCAACGTGTTATTGAATGTGGAACGGACATAGGCAATGCCAGCAGGAATCGACTTGCCCTTGCCCTTTTTCTTGGCGGCGTCGGCGACCTTGGCAGGCTCATCGCCCACGGCCATCACGGCGGCAGCCTCGCTCAAGACCGGCTGCTCGGGGGCAGCGGCCTGCTCTTCTTTTTTGACAGCGTCTTCGCTCATGCGTATCAGCCTCGAAATGCTTGGCGGACACGGTACCGTCCAACCCTTGAAGCAGGGTCGGAGTCACCGCGTCAGCGCCGGGTTATTTGGCAGCAGGGGTCTTGGCCTTGATGGCCGCGCGCGCAGTTTTATCACGCACCGCACCCACCGTCCGTTTTCCACCCTTGCGGGTGCGTGCATTGGTGCGGGTCCGCTGACCCCGAACCGGCAGCCCGCGCTTGTGGCGCAGCCCGCGGTACGTTCCAATGCTGATCAAACGGCGGATGTTCTGCGAAACCTCGCGGCGCAGATCACCTTCGACTCGGTAGCTGTCTTGAATGAAAGCCACGATCTGGCGGATCTCATCCGGAGTCAGATCATCTGCTTTCTTGGCAGGGTCGACCTTGCAATGCTCGACCACGTCACTGGCCCGCTTGGGACCGATTCCGTGAATGTACCGGAGCGCGTACTCGACGCGCTTTTTGCCCGGGATATCCACACCCATCAATCTCGGCATGGTTGTCCTCTCCGATTAACCCTGGCGCTGCTTATGGCGGGGATTCGTACAAATAATACGTACGACGCCCTTGCGACGTACCACTCGGCAACGCTCACAAATGCGCCGCACTGAACTGCGAACTTTCATGGTCTTTTCTTCCTTGTTCAAAAAAGGTTTTGGATTTAACCAAAAGTCCGTCACCTTGTCTATCACAAAGTTTGGAAATTCTTAGGCCAGCGTCAGAATCTCCACACTTTCCTCAAGCACGGCCACGGTGTGCTCAAAGTGCGCGGACGGCTTTCCGTCTCGCGTAACTACGGTCCACTTATCATCCAACACGTTCACATCCGGACGCCCGAGATTAACCATCGGCTCAATCGCCAACGTCATCCCCGGCTTCAGGACAGGACCGCGCCCCGGCAATCCGTAGTTTGGAACCTGCGGCTCTTCATGGAGGTGACGCCCCACGCCGTGACCCACAAATTCCCTGACTACCGAACAACCGGCACTCTTTGCAACGCTCTCAACCGTATGAGAAACGTCCGAGAGACGCCCACCCGGTTTCGCTGCGGCAATCGCCGCGGCCAAAGCCAGCTTGGTTGTCTCTACCAACCGGATCACATCGGGATCAGTCACACCCACCATCACAGTGGTCGCCGAATCCCCATGAAAACCCTTGTAAAAAACACCGACGTCGAGGCTCACCACATCCCCTGGCAGAACAATCCTCCGCCCCGGGATGCCGTGAATCACCTCGTCGTTAATCGAAATACAAATCGCGGCCGGATAACCGTTGTACCCAAGAAACGAAGGCTTGGCCTTCATCCCCTCGATCAGCCGCCGGGTCAGCGCGTCTAGCTCGCCCGTGGAAACGCCCGGCATCACCGCTTCCGCAACCTTCTGCAACACCTCTGCCGTCATCCGGCAACTCGTCCGCATCGCGTCGAGCTCCGCCGCACTCTTCAAAGGTATGTTCATGGCACCGCTTGCCTGACCCGCTCGACAATCCCGTCGATCGGGCCGGTACCATCCACCTTCCGCAACAGGCCACGCGCACTGTAAAAATCAATCAGCGGAACGGTTTGCGCCTTGTAAACCGCCAAGCGGTTCTTCACCGTCTCCGGGTTGTCATCCTTGCGGGTGACCAGCCCGGTTCCGCACACATCACAAATGCCCTCTTTGCGCGAGGGGATGTTCGTCATGTGATAACTGGCCCCGCATTTCGGGCATCCGCGCCGCCCGGCAATGCGATCCACTAAAATAGCATCCTCAACGTCCAACAACACCACCGCTGTCAGCTTCGCCCCCCGCCGGGCAACGACTGTGTCTAGGTTTTCGGCCTGCACCAGCGTGCGGGGAAAACCATCCAGCAACAACGTGCATGGCCCCGGCGTGTCCGTCATCAGATCCCCGATCATCTTCGCGATGAGGGCATCGGGAACCAGCTCGCCACGCCGCATGTACACGTCAGCCTCGATGCCTGCCGCCGTCTGCCCTTTTACGGCAGCACGCAACAAGTCACCGCTTGACACATGACGAAAGGTGCTGTCTGATGCAACCAAACGCCCCGCAACCGTACCTTTTCCTGACCCGGGTGCGCCTAGTAAAACAACGATTTTCATAGCGAGCTGTAAAAGTTATCAAATCTTCCGCTCCGGTGCAATCGCGAAAAATAAATTTGTTGCGATTTTTCTTGCCTCAGCTCACAGCCGATTATGCTAAACTTTGAAGCCTTTTGTCGTTGACTGGAGTTTACCTTATGCGGAAGCTTGCCTTTTTCTTTTGTCTGCTGGCCCTTGTGGCCGTTGCCCAAACGCCCCTGCCCTCTGTCCCGGCCTTACCGCCGGATATTTCAAGAATGCGCGACGCCTACTATGCGAGCCTTCTCAAGCTCTCCGAAAACTATAACGCCGCGCTCCTGCCGCTCGCCGAAAGCTATGTGCTCGACCTCAAACAGCTCTCCGCACGATTAAAAGAGACACAAGACGCGGCCGGCATGGATTCCGTTAAAAAAGAGGCTACCCGCTACATGCAGGCGCTCAGTGCCGAACCGGACCCCTTCGAAACCGTGCCGGAGCTCCCCAAAGAGGCGGTCGTTAAGGGTCCCGAAGCGCTGCGCCTGATTCAGGAGAACTATGTCGCACGCCGCACCGCCAATGACCTCGTCCGTAACGCGAAGGTGATCGAGCTCGCGGAAAAATACATCGGCGGGCTGGGGCTGCTGCAAAACCGCTATGCCGCCGAAGAGCAGCTAAAAGAGGCCGCGGCAGCCAAAAAAGAGGCCACCCGCATGCGCGTGGCCCTGCAGCGCAAAGACTTCGCCAACCGCGCGTTCGATGAAGGCAAGGCGACCTACCGCCTGCAACCCCCCGTTCCCGATATCGGCAGCCTCAAGGCGAAGGCCGACGCGCCGCAAGCCGCGACACGCAATTTGAGCGCCCTCGCCATCACCGACCTCTCTCCCTCCATCCAGGCGTTCCTGATGCGCCCGCTGGAGTACGACAAGGATTGGCCGCCCGAAATCACGAAATGGAAATTCGAAGGCTCGGGCAACTACTCACATGATTTCTCGCTCTACAACGCGGCGGGCATGCCTAATGAGCTGGGCATCTTCGCTTTCCCGAAAACCATGCGCGCCTACGTGCGCGGCACCAAGAAGGCCAGCACCGTTAATTTTGACAACAAAGCGGTCACGTGGCTCGGCAAAGCCATGTCGTGGCGCCTGATCGACAGCCGCGACGTGGTCTGTAAAATCGTTTTTCGGA
>JBBRJN010000132.1:0-8038 GCA_038219365.1 Kiritimatiellia bacterium
CTGCGACTCATTCACGCGGAGGGTACGGCTATCCAGCTCTTTGCCGTTGAGGGCGTCAATCGCCGCCTGGGCCTGAGCGCGGTCCGGCATCTCAACGAAGCCAAAACCCTTGGAACGGCCTGTCATGCGGTCCGAGACGACACGAGCAGAGGCAACCTCGCCGTACGCCGAAAACGCACTTCTCAGGGACTCATCATTCGTCGAATAGGCAAGATTGCCAACATAGATGTCCATGTCTCTATCCTTCTCTACTTCACAAGCGCCATGTGGTGTTCGTGTAACAGGCGTAACCGGATCCCATGGCCTGATCCTGTTCCGTAGGCAGCCTCGCCTATGCCGTCCGGCCCGCACGCTGCGGACACGCGACAGCCCCAAAGCGGTCTGGTGTTTGAACGATACGAAGGACAGGATAACGCAAGACGCTGACCGTGGAATCAAGACGGAAAGGCGACTAACGAGAGCGGGCTTCGAGCATTCAAACTTTTTAAAAAAACGCTTACCGCCCTTTTTCAGGCGGTTCCTCCATCACGACGAGCCGAAACCCAGAGTCTGAGAGACGATGCAAAAATCAGCCGTTTCGCAATTGATGTGCTAAATGGTATCCGGTTTGGTTTGTGGTGTCAATCGCTGACTGACAGGAAAAGCAAGAAAAAAAGAGCTGCCTTACCGAATGACGATTTGTCCGAACGTGAGAAGAAGTTTTTCCACCTCACTTTTCGGTGCTCCCATGCGGACTTCAAACTCCCAATCTTCGAGGCATTCGAGCGACTCATTGAGGGCGTTGCCGAGCAGGGTCGCTTCATCAGGGGTCAGCTGAACGGTGATGAGAGCCGGATCTTGACTGACTAGTTTCATGGTTGTTTTATCTCAGACCTTCGAAATAGGAGCGCCCGCGGTTAGGTTTGAAAGCGGTTCCGCCGTCCGGGGTGTTCGGGTCTTCGATGATCACGATGCCCGATGTTTCATCCCAATAGGCGGTCCTGCCATGGGCCAGGTGTCTAACCTGGGTGGAGCGGGAGATGAGCCTGTCGATCTGCAAAGCCATCTGTTCCTTTTTCGCGAAGCCGAGTTCTCTTCCGTGTTTTTCGAAGGCGTGACCGTTCGCGATTTTTTGACCGGTGGACTGAAATGACGGGTGGGGCTGGGTCGCTGCCTGCGGTTTTTTTTCTGGTGCGGCGGCGGAGGCGGAGAGTTGGGCGCTTGTTTGGGTGATGCGCTTGGGCAGCTTTTTGGCAACTGAAGCGTAGATGTCCGACAGCTTAAACGTGGGCTGCACATAGTTTTTGCCGGTGCGCGCGCTGAGTTCCCTCGTGACAGAGGCGTAGAGCTTGGTTTTTTGCAGCGAGATTTTGGCTGAACTAGCCCAGCTCTGGGCGCGGGTCGCGCTGCTCGTTAAAGAGGCCTTGCAGGTCGTGGCAAAGGCGGGGTTGAAGTAAGCGTACCCGCCGACGCCAACGAGGGTAAAAACAAGCACAGTCAAGATGATCGAACGGCAACTGCTAAACATGACATCCCCATTTTTTTACAGTCCGGTTCGCGTCAGAAAATCTTTGATACGCTGAGCCGATACTTGGTCGCCAGTATAAACACCTGTTCCTCCTCAAACAAGTGCTTTATTTTCATGAGTTTTTACGCATTCAACTCCTAATTCCTAACTCCCAACTCCTCCTTGGTGCTATTCAGTTCCAATTAAACTGAATCGCACCCCGGCGTGACGGCAAGGTTCGGAGAGGTGAAAAGGAATCCACGAAAGGTGCGGAGGGAGGGGTCGGCAAGCGTTTTAGCGGGAACCCCGTCGATCAGGCGGGTGCCGTCGTCGCTGAGGACCAGCAGTTTGGACTCGTTGTTCTGAGTGAAGGCGACTAAGCCCTCGGGGGTTGCATCAGCGGGCAGCCCGGGCACGGTTTCCTGTTGCAGTGCGGCATGTCCGTCCCAGCGGTAGAGTGCCGGGGTGCCGCCTCTGAGGGGTGATCCCGACATGATGAGGTAGGTGGTGCCGGTGCGGGCCATGGCACGGATGCCGTTGCCGCCGAGATCGAGCAGGAGCGGGTCACCGAAAAGCGGCGGCTGTCCGGCCACGACTTCGGCGGGGTTCGTGAGCCGTGCGAGCAGCGCCCGGTTTTGCGGGTTGGGGCTGCGGAACCCGATCAGCAGGCCGCCTTCGGGCGTGTCGCAAAGCGACTCGATGTTGAGGCTGCCCGGGGTCTTCGGTGGCAGCCGCGCGGCCTGCGCCAGCCCGAAGGCGGCATAGCGAGGATCGCGGTCGAGGTCGCTGACGAGCGAGGTGACGGGGTGGCCGACCTGCACAAAAGCGGCCTTGCCGTTTGTTACGGTGACGCGGGTCGCGAAAAAGCGCTTGCGGTTGGGCCGCGGCTTTCCCTCTCTGTTGGGCGCATGCGAGGTGATCCAGTAGAGGATGTCGCCGATTTTGGCCGAGCCTTCGATGTCCATCTCCTGCGATTTTTTCTCAAGGCCCATCCACGGGGAGACGTCCCAAGAGGCGACCGGAGGGCCGCCGCCGAGTCCGTAAACGCGCAAGGTGTTGTCTTCGTCGCTCGCCACGACCAGCAGCCCGTCGCCCAGCCATTCACCGGAAGAGGCATCTGCCATGTGGGTGAACACAATCGGATTGGTGGCGCAAGGGCTGAACACAGGAGCAGACAGGATTTTTTCGCCAGCCCCCGCTGACAGCGCGACACCGGCGATTCCGAAAAGCAGAGCATGTGACATGACAAGAAAATAACAGAGAAGCCGCGAAGAGGGAAGCCGCGGTTGAGCGTGACGCAGCAATTCTAATTATGGCCAAGAAGCGCCTCACGGCGCCACGACGAACAGGAGAAAGCCAGGCGCTTCCGTTTGTGGGCCCGTGATAGCCTTCCCTCGGCGCGTGTCCTGCCAAATTTTAAAATTCTGAATTGCTGGCGGCGCGAGAGCAGGCTTGCAAGTTCCCCAAAATACGGTATGTTTATCGGCTTGGTTTTCAGCCGGGGACGAGCATCATGCTTTTTCCAGTAGCAAGGACAAGAAACATGCAGAACATCGATTGGACAACGCTGGGTTTTAAATACATGGACACGCACAGCCACGTCCGCTATGTGTGGCGCGACGGCGCGTGGGATGCGGGCGAACGGGTTGCCACGCCCTATCTCAACATGCATATCGCGGCCGCTTGCCTGCACTACGGTCAGGCGGCGTTCGAGGGCCTGAAGGCGTTCCGCTGCAAGGACGGCAAGATTCGCGTGTTCCGCCCGCAGGCGAATGCCCAGCGGCTTTTCAATACCGCTCGGCGGACCTGCATGGCACCGGTGCCCGAAGCGGTGTTCATGGAGGCGGTCTCGCGCGTGATTCATGATAACGAGGATTTTGTGCCGCCGTACGGCACGGGCGGCTCGCTGTATATCCGTCCGCTGCTGATCGGTTCCGGAGCGCAGATCGGCGTGGCACCGGCCTCCGAGTACACGTTCATCGTGCTGGTGGTGCCGGTTGGACCGTACTATAAGGGCGGCTTGCAGCCGGTGCGGGCGATCATTTTGGACGAGTATGACCGCGCCGCGCCGCTGGGCGTGGGCAATGTGAAGGTGGCCGGTAACTATGCGGCGAGCCTTTACGCGCATGAATACGCCAAGCACGCGGGGTTTCCGGTGGAGCTGTATCTTGACGCCAAGGAGCACACGTATGTTGAGGAATTCGCGACCTCCAATTTCATCGGCATAACCCAAGATGGATGCTATGTGACGCCCGATTCGCACTCGATCCTTCCGAGCGTGACGAACAACACGCTCAAGCAGATCGCGGCGGACCTCGGCATGCAGGTCGAGGTGCGCCCCGTGCCGTTCGAGGAATTAGCCACGTTTGCCGAGATCGGCGCGTGCGGCACCGCCGTGGTGGTGACGCCTGTGAGCGAGATCGTGCGAGGCAAAACGGTCATCAAGATCGGCTCAGGGACCGGCTGCGGCCCGGTGCTGCAGAAGCTTTACGAGACGGTGCAGGGGATCCAGTACGGCGAGCTGCCAGACACACACGGCTGGTGCTGCGAGGTGTAGCCTTCGAGCCCCGGAATGTAGGTAAATATGGAATCGGCCTGGACAGACGAGCGGCTGCACGAAGAGCTGCGCAAACATTTCGGGCACGCGGCGTTTCGGGAGGGGCAGGCGGAGGCGGTCAAGACCGTGCTCAACGGCCGCGATGTGGTCCTTGTCATGCCCACCGGGTCGGGCAAGTCGCTCTGCTATCAATTGACCGCGCTTTTGATGCCGGGCGTGACGGTGGTCATCTCGCCGCTGATCGCCCTGATGAAAGATCAGGTTGACGCGCTTGACCGCAAGGGCATCCCGGCGACCTTCCTCAACTCCTCGGTGGACGGCTCCGAGATGGCGTACCGCCTCGACGGGCTGCGGCAGGGACGGTATAAACTCGTTTATGTGGCACCGGAGCGGTTTCGCAACCGGCGGTTCGCGGACGCGCTGGCGTCGGTGCAGGTTTCTTTGGTGACGATCGACGAGGCGCACTGTGTCAGCCAGTGGGGACATGATTTCAGGCCCGATTATCTGAACCTGAAATACGTGCTTGAGCGGCTCGGGGCGGTGCGGGTCATGGCGGTGACCGCCACGGCCACGCCGGATGTGCGCGACGACATCATTGCCCAGCTCGGCTTGGCAGAAGCGCCGCGCCTCGGCCCGGTGGTGTCGGTGACCGGGTTCGAGCGGCCCAATCTTTATCTGGCGGCGACGCGCTGCGCCACGCATCAGCACAAGTTCGAGCGGCTGGTGCAGATCGTTGACGCCTACCGGTGCGGCATCGTCTACTGTTCCACGCGCAAGATGGTCGAGCGTGTGGCCGCGCTGCTGCAGGGCGACGGCTTCGCGCCGATCATCTACCACGGCGCGATGGCTGACGGCGAGCGCACGGCGGCGCAGGAGAAGTTCATGGCTGAGCCCGCGCCGGTGGTGGTGGCGACCAATGCGTTCGGCATGGGCGTGGACCGGGGCGACCTTCGGTTTGTGGCGCACTGGGATATTCCCGGCAGCATCGAGGCTTATTATCAGGAGGTCGGACGCGCGGGGCGCGACGGTGCGAGCGCCTGGTGCGAGTTGCTTTTCAACTACGCCGATGTCGCGACGCAGCGCTTCTTCCTTGACGGGGCAAATCCCTCCTTCGCCGACATCTTGGCGGTGTGGCAGGCGGTTCGGCAGGCATGCGAGAACGAAGCGGTGACGTGCCCTGCCGAAGCGTGGAGCAAGCTCGCCAAGGTGAAGAACGACATGGAGGTTCGGACCATTCTCGGACTGATCGAGCGCGCGAAGCTGATCGAGCGCGAGATCATGCCCGGTAGCCGCGCCTACACGACACGTCTGTTGCCGAATCCTGACCCGAACCTGGTCGAATTGAAGAAACTGGCAGCCGGCCTTGGCGAGAAACGTGAGCGCGATGAGCGTAAACTCGAAACCCTGGTGCGGTTCGTGGATCAGTCCGGTTGCCGTCAAGCCTACATGCTCAACTATTTCGGCGAGGCTTCGCACGGGCACGCCTGCGGCAACTGTGACCGCTGCCGCAGCAAGACCCCGGTCAAGCTTCTGCCCCCCGATGAGGCGCAGTGGATCGTGATCCAGAAGGTCTTGAGCTGTGTGACGCGCATGCAGGGACGCTTCGACGCGCTGCGTGTGGCGCAGGTGCTGCACGGGGACCGCGAAGAGGGTGTGGTGCGGTGCGAACTCGATAAGCTGACGACTTTCGGGCTGCTGGCGGACCTCTCGCTTGCGCAGATCCGCGCCGTGATCGATGAACTGCGGGCCGAAGGGTGTGTGGCCGTGACGCCGGACGCGCGCCGCCTCGTGTCCATGGTGCCCAAAGGCAGGCAGGTGATGGTGCGAAAGCAGGAGGGGTTCCTGATCGCTTGGCCTAGCGGAAAAGAGGGAGTCAGGCGTGAGAGCGCTGGTGCTGGCAAGCCGGTGGCGGCTGCGAAAAGTCAACCGCCAAGACACAGCGTTCACCGGGAGCCGCCTAGATTGAAGGCCGGGGTGGAGGGCGCGGTGCCGGAGCACACGCTTGTGCTGCGGCTCCATAAATGGGTGCGGCAGACGGCCAAAGTGCAGAGCGTGCCGGCCTTTCAGATCCTGCACAATGCGACGGTGGAGGCGATTGCTGCTGCGCATCCGACAAACCTGGCAGAGCTTGAGGCTGTCAAAGGGATGGGGCCGGTCAAAGTTCAGCGGTACGGCTGGAAAATTTTGGACGCTTTATCCGGTGAAACGTAAAAGCTCAACTGTTTTGTCTCAGCCTGAAAGAGACGCGATAATAATCTGATTGAATGGGCGAGTGCTTTGTAGCATAATATCGACCATCAAAAGCGACCTTCATTCAGCCGCACGGCCCAACTGTAAGTCCGTCGTGCGATATGTGTTATAAAAGATAAGGTTGCCCTTTGAAAGGAGTCTCGTATGAATAAATCAGTGAAGGCTACCGTGTTTGTGTTGGCATTGCTAAGCGTTGGCCTCGTGGTGCCCGCATCGGCCCAGGATCAGGATCGAGCCTATACCCCCTTTATGTTGAGCCTCGTGACGCCCCTGCAAGTGCCGCCGCGCGACTTTAACGTGGGCGGATTGAGAATCAATGCCATTTACGGTGAGTGCCACGACTTCGACGGCCTCGATCTCAGCGCGTTGGTCGGCCGGGCCACCGGCCACGCCAACGGTTTCCAGGCGGCCTTGCTGGCCAACGTTGTTGAAGGCGACGGGTTCGGCCTTCAGGCGGGTGCCGTCAACTACGTGAAAGGCGAATACGCGGGCCTTCAGCTCGGCGTGTGCGCCAATTACGCGGAGAAGGCCAAGGTGCTTCAAATCGGGTTCTACAACGGTGCGGAGCATATCGAGGGCATGCAGATCGGCGTGATCAACACGACGCGCACCATGATCGGCATCCAGATCGGATTGATCAATGTGATCCAGGACAACGACGTGCCGTTCCTGCCGATCATCAATTGTTACTTCTGATAATCCTATCCCCACAAGGAGAAAATCATGAAAGCGAATCGTTTGCTGCTGGCGAGTCTGATGGCGTTGTTCGTGTTCGGGCTCAGCGCACAGGTGGTTACCGAGGCTGAAAAGCTTGATCCGAAGGAGTCGCCCGAACTTCAGGCCTTCAAGGCCAAGGTTCAGGCCGCAAACCCCGGAATGGATGTGGTCTCGGTGGAGGCGGATGTCGTTAAGCGCGCCGTGCTGGCACCACGCCCGCAGCCGCATAACCCCAAGATCGCTATTTTCGTCAAAAACCAGACTAAGACGCCGGGCATGGACGATGAAGTGGACGGCGTCCGCGACCGCATTTCGGCGGAACTGGCCGGCGCGGGGCTGATCGTGCTGGACAAGGCGGAGATCGCCGATGGGTTTAACCGCTTTAAAGTCACTACGGCCGAAGAGCGGTCAGGGCTGGTCGAGGGGATTTTCACGGGCGGCTCGACGGTGCGCGTGGCGCAGATGTTGGGCTGCGACTACATCATGCTGGTGTCGATCGTCGGGGCGAGCCACCTGGCGCGCACGGTCGGCGACAAGCCGGTGACGATCTTCACGCTGCGGATGACCTCCAAGATCAACGAGGCTGTGCAGGGCTCCTCGGTGTACGGCTCGAACTGGACCAACAAGCTGCCGGTTCCTGGCGTTTCGGCGGATGGTGGTGACGCGATGAACTACTACAACGACCTTGTTGACCAGTGGTCGAAAGCGACGGGTGAGGAGATCGCTGGCAAAGTCCAGACGTGGCGGCGCGCGGAGCCGGCCGATGCGGCGTTGGTCGATTTCAACGTCGCGACCACCGTGGACGAATTGATCCAAGGTCTGGAATCGGGCGTGCGCGCACCGAACGAGCTGTTGGACGAAATGCGCCGGCTGGTCGGTGGCGTCACCGTGGAGCTCGACGGCGCTACGGTCGGCTCCTCGCCCGGGACGTTTAAGGCGTCGCCTGGCCTGCACCAGCTGCGGATCACCCGGCAATGGATGAAACCTTGGCAGCAGACCGTCAACATTCAGCCCGGCGCGACGTTCCG